>NZ_ASXX01000031.1:0-26910 GCF_001526505.1 Agrobacterium sp. D14 | reverse complement strand
ATGCCGGATCAAGTCCGGCATGACGGATGTCGTGGCTAGGCTGCGTCCTACGTCCGGCGATCACAACGAGTCTTGCTACGCGCGGCTCCCCCTTTCCCGCTCACCGCAATTCAGAACCGTTCTAAAACATAATTTTGATTTCCGCCGACCTTGCCAATAAAGCTGATCGCCAACATCAAGTTAACCCGGTGGGATCGTTTCCGCCGGCTCGGAACATAGTGCAAGGGACATATAAGTGGCCATCAACTTCACCTTCCCCGTTCGGCTGCTGGCGGCAGCGGCCTTCAGCCTCGGCGCGATGACGGCAAGTGCCGAAGAAATGACGATCAAGCACGCGCAGGGCGAAACCGTGCTGAAGGCGGCGCCGAAGAAGGTTCTGGTTCTCGATATTCCCTCGCTCGACAATCTCGATGCGCTCGGCGTCGAGCCCGCCGGTGTCGTCGGCTCCAACCTGCCCACCTATCTGCAGAAATATGCCGACGGCAAATATCTGAAGGTCGGCACGCTGTTTGAGCCCGATTATGAGACGATCAATGCGGCCGAGGCCGATCTCGTCATCGTCGGCGGCCGTTCGCGGGCGAAATATCCGGACGTTGCGAAGATCACGCCCGCTATCGACATGTCGGTGGATTCCAAGGAATTCATCGGCAGCGTGAAAGCCAACATCACCAAGCTCGGCGATATCTTCGGCAAGCAGGAAGAGGCCAAGAAGCTCGACGCCGCCATCGATGAAAAAGTGGCGAAGCTGAAGGAAATCGCACCCAATTCCGGCACGGCGATGATCCTCGTCACCAATGCCGGCAAGGTCGGCGTTTATGGCCCGAGTTCGCGCACCGGCTGGCTGCACACCGAAATCGGCTTCAAGCCGGTCGCCGCCGACATCGACGACCGTTTCGACCGCGGCGATGTCGTCTCCTTCGAATATCTGGCCGAGGTCAACCCCGAATGGCTGTTCGTGATCGACCGCGACGCCGGCATCGGCCGCGCCACCGACCCCGGCAAGGCCGCCGCGCAGGTGCTGGATAACGAGCTGGTGCACCAGACCAATGCCTGGAAGAAAAAGCAGATCGTTTATCTCGATCCGCAGGCGGCCTATATCGTCAGCAGCGGTTATACGGCGCTCTCCACCCTGCTCGATCAGGTCTACAAGGCCGTCTCCGAGAAGAAATAACCCCTGCCGAACAACATCAGGGCTCCCGATGGCTTGAGGCTACCGGGAGCTTTCGCCTTTTCCGGAAACCGCCAACGTGAAGTCCCTTTCACTGATATCAGCCCTTCTTCTGGCTCTGGTGCTCGCCATTACCAGCCTGTTCGTCGGCGTCAGCAATGTCTCGCTCGCCACGCTCTTTTCGCCTGATACCAGCGCGGACGCGCTGCGCGTGCTGCTCGTCAGCCGCATTCCGCGCACGCTGGCGCTGATACTGGCCGGAAGCTCGATGGCGATTGCCGGGCTCATCATGCAGATGCTGGTGCGTAACCGCTTCGTGGAGCCTTCGACGGCGGGCACCACCGAATCCGCCGGCCTCGGTCTTCTCACCGTCACCCTGCTGGCGCCGGATACGCCGATCTTCGGCAAAATGCTGGTGGCCGCCGTCTTCGCGCTCGCCGGCACCGCGCTGTTCCTGCGTATCCTCAGGCAAGTGCCGCTGCGCGACGTGCTGCTGGTGCCGCTGATCGGCATCATGCTGGGCGGCGTCATTTCCGCCATCACCACCTTCTTCGCTTATCGTTTCGATCTCCTGCAATCGCTGGGCGCATGGATGACGGGGGATTTTTCCGGTGTGCTGCGCGGCCGTTATGAATTGCTGTGGGTCGGCTTCCTTTTCGCCATTGCCGCCTATCTCGCCGCCGACCGCTTCACCGTGGCCGGCATGGGCCGCGATTTCACCACCAATCTCGGCCTCAACTACCGCCGCGTCATGGCGCTTGGCCTCACCATCGTTTCGCTGGTCAGCGCAGTCGTCGTCGTCACCGTCGGCATGATCCCCTTTCTCGGGCTGATCGTGCCGAATGTCGTCAGCCTGATGATCGGCGACAATATGCGCCGCTCCGTGCCCTGGGTGGCAACGCTCGGCGCGGTCTTTGTGCTTTCCTGCGACATCATCGGCCGAACCGTGCGCGCGCCTTACGAAATACCCATCGGAACCGTGGTCGGCGTCATCGGCAGCGCGCTGTTCCTCTATCTCCTGCTGCGGAAACGCCACCATGCGTGAGAGACATCCCGACCGGCGTGCAAAAACCGTTCTGCTCGTGCTTGCGGCATTCGCACTCATCTCCATGGCCGCCTTCATGACGCTGGGCGCCAAGGGAAGCTGGAGTTTCGTGCTGCCGTTTCGCGGCATCAAGCTTCTGTCGCTCTTGCTGGTGGCCTATGCCATCGCGGTCTCCACCGTGCTGTTCCAGACGGTCACCAACAACCGCATCCTCACCCCTTCGGTGATGGGTTTCGATTCGCTTTATGTGCTGATGCAGACCGGGCTGATCTTCGTCTTCGGCTCGGCAACCGTCGTCATGATCGATCCGCAGCTGAAATTTCTCACTGAAACCAGCCTTCTCGTCGCCTTTTCCGCCCTGCTCTATCGCTGGCTTTTCGTCGGCGCGGAACGCAGCCTGCATCTTCTGGTGCTGGTCGGCATCGTTTTCGGCGTCTTCTTCCGCAGCCTCTCGGGCTTCATGCAGCGCGTGCTGGACCCCAATGAATATACCGTGCTGCAGGATGTGCTGTTCGCCAGCTTCAATTCCATCGATCCGACGCTTCTTACCGTCTCCGCCGTCATCATCGGCGTGGTGACCATCATCGGGCTCAGGCTCATGCACACGTTCGACGTCCTCTCGCTCGGCCGCGCAACGGCCGTCAGCCTCGGCGTCGAATATAAGCGCACGGTCACCATCATCCTCGTGCTGGTCTCGGTGCTGGTCGCCGTCTCAACGGCGCTGGTCGGCCCGGTCATGTTCTTCGGCCTGCTGGTCGCAGCCCTTGCCCATTATCTCACCGGCAACGGCAAACACGCCTATGTGCTGCCGGCGGCGATCCTCATTGCCGTGATCTGCCTCGTTGGCGGCCAGGTGGTGCTGGAGCGGGTTTTCGCCTTCGATACGGCGCTCTCGATCATCATCGAATTTCTCGGCGGCATCGTCTTTATCGGTCTTATTTTGAAGCGGGGTGCGCGATGATCATCGCCAGTCAGATCAGCAAATCCTATGGCGACAGCCTCGTCGTTGATGGCGTCTCCGTCTCCATTCCGGCAGGCGGCGTCACCTCCATCATCGGGCCGAATGGTGCGGGAAAATCGACGCTGCTCTCCATCGTCGCAAGGCTGATGTCGATGGATGCCGGAACGGTGACCGTCGACGGTCTGGATGTCACGAAAACCCCTTCCGATACGCTGGCCAAGCGGCTCTCCATATTGCGGCAGGACAACCACATCTCCTCACGCCTGACAGTGCGCGACCTCGTCGGTTTCGGCCGTTACCCCTATTCCAAGGGCCGCCCCACCATCGAGGACAAGGTCCATATCGACCGGGCGCTGGAATATCTGCATCTCGAAACCCTTGCCGGCCGGTTTCTGGACGAACTTTCCGGCGGCCAGCGCCAGCGCGCCTTCGTGGCCATGGTGCTGTGCCAGGATACCGATTACGTGCTGCTCGACGAACCGCTCAACAATCTCGACATGAAACACGCCTCCGGCATGATGAAGATCATGCGCAAGGCGGCCGACGAGCTGAAGAAAACCGTGGTTCTGGTGCTGCACGACATCAACTTCGCCTCCTGGTATTCCGACACCATCATCGCCATGCGTGAAGGCCGCATCTGCCATCAGGGGCCGGCGGAACAGATCATCCGTCCGGACGTCCTCAAGGACATCTACGACATGCCGATCCGCGTCAATGAGATAGACGGCCGGCGCATCTGCCTGTTTTACGAATGACATGATGATTGTGCAGGATTTTTGCTGTCCCGGTGCTTAGCATGGAACAGGGCCACAGGCCCGGACGTTAAACGACGGACTTTTCCAAAGCGGCATTCCGTCCGCAACTTCAGGAGACATCGATGAAGACGCACAAGACGAAGAACGACCTGCCTTCCAACGCCAAGTCGACCGTGATCGGCATTCTGAACGAATCGCTGGCCTCGGTAATCGACCTTGCGCTTATCACCAAGCAGGCGCACTGGAACCTCAAGGGCCCACAATTCATCGCCGTGCATGAACTTCTCGACACTTTCCGCACCCAGCTCGACAATCATGGCGATACCATCGCAGAGCGTGTGGTCCAGCTTGGCGGCACGGCGCTCGGCAGCCTGCAAGCCGTCTCTTCCACAACGAAGCTCAAGGCGTATCCGACCGATATCTACAAGATCCACGACCATCTCGACGAACTGATCGAGCGTTATGGCGAAGTCGCGAACATGATCCGCAAGGCTATCGACGATTCCGACGAGGCGGGCGACCCGACGACGGCGGATATCTTCACCGCCGCCTCGCGCGATCTCGACAAGTCGCTGTGGTTCCTCGAAGCGCATGTGCAGGAAAAGAGCTGAGCGGCAAACGGCTCTTGCCTCCCCAAACAGCAAAGCGCCCGAGATACCCGGGCGCTTTTTTTTAAACGGAATGGCGCAATCAATGCCGACGTAAGACCGCAAGCCCTATATCGCGCAACATTTCATGGTCGAGAATGCCGCGCTGGGCGCTTCGGATCAAAACCGCTGCGCACTCATTGGCAACATGGCTGCTGCGATCTTGAAGGCACTCGAAACATACGCCATCGAAAATATTCTGTAGATCGGTGATCTGCTCTGGCGACAATTGTGCGCCAACTCTTTCAAAAGCTGCGTACGACAAGGCTCATCCTCCCGATGATGATATGCCAAGTATCGTTCCCAATATCGTTTCGATTTTTTCGTGGACAGGAAATTTGTACACCCGAACGAATCACTTGTCGAATCAGATTTTAACCAAATGTAAATAGGTTATTTTCTGGCCTTCCCGCCGGCTGCCACCCCCGTGACAGGGAGATAAAACCCAGCTGAAACAATATCTTCAGCGGAAATTCCCTGCGCTTCAGCCCGTGATGGCCGCCAGATTTCAGATAAATCCGCACACAGGCGGATTTCCACCGAAACCGCAAAAGAAACTGTTGCATTCCAAAAACGATTGAGCGATATAGCACCCGTCGCCGCTTCGGCGGCCCACGGTTCAGCGAACTACCCCGGACCGGTGGATTTGAGCGGGTGTAGCTCAGGGGTAGAGCACAACCTTGCCAAGGTTGGGGTCGAGGGTTCAAATCCCTTCGCCCGCTCCAAATTTCCAGAACGGGCAGATATATCTTCACTACACCCGATGTGAAACGCGACGTTTCCATGGGCTGTGACACGCATCGCCGTGCGAAATGCGCGAGGATTTCCCACGCGTGGGCAAACCGGGAAGGGCGCTCCCTCCCCGGTCCTCATTGTCAGGCGGCCTTGTCCCACACGGGTGCAAGCCCTTCCGGCGAAACGATGCGGCCATCCGGTCTGGCAAACGCGCGGATCGCCGCCATTTCATCGGCGGAAAGCTCGAAATCGAAGATGGCAAGATTTTCATCGACGCGGGCTTCGCTGACCGTTTTCGACAGTGCGATGACACCCTGCTGCTGCACGAGCCAGCGCAGCACCACCTGCGCCACCGACTTGCCACGGCCTGCGGCGATTTCCTTCAGCACCGGATCGGTAAACACCTTGCCATCGGCCATGCCGTAATAACCCGTCACCGACATGCCGGCGGCCTTTGCCGCGGCGATAACCACGTCCTGATCGATATAGGGGTGGTATTCGATCTGGTTGGTCACGATCGGGGCCTTGGACAGCTTCACCGCCTCGGCCATCAACGCCGTGCTGAAATTGGAAACGCCGATATGACGCACCTTGCCCGCTTCCTTCACCGCGTTCAGCGCGCCGATCTGCTCGGCAAGCGAAACCGCCTCATTCGGCCAATGCAGCAGCAGCAGGTCGACATAATCGGTCTTCAGCTTTTTCAGGCTCTCATCCACGGAGACGAGGAAGGCATCGTGCCTGTAGTTCTCGACCCAGACCTTGGTGGTCAGAAACACGTCGCCCCGGGCCACACCTGAGGCAGCGATGGCTTCACCGACCTCGGCCTCATTGCTGTAGATCTGGGCGGTATCGATATGGCGGAAACCGGCTTTCAGCGCATGGGGAACGATGCGCAGCACATCGGGACCGGGAATACGAAACGTGCCGAAACCCAGCGCCGGGATCGAAGCGCCATTTGCGGTGACATCAAACATATATTTTCTCCTTTGAAGCGGCCCGGCCGACTTGGGAGCGGCCGGGAATTTTATGAAAAGTTCAGGCGGTTTTCAGCGTCAGCGCGGCGCGGCGGTCGAGCGTGCTGCTCCAGAGGGTCAAGAGCAGGGCCACGGCGACGAGGATGGCGCCGACCCACGGGGTTGCGGCAAGACCCATCGGCGATTCCACCACCAGACCGCCAAGCCATGCGCCGATGGCGATGCCGAGGTTGAAGGCGGCGATGTTGAGCGCCGAGGCGACATCGACGGCGCCGGGGCGATGTTCCTTGGCAAGCTGCACCACATAAAGCTGCAGGCCGGGAACATTGGCGAAGGACAGGAAACCGAGCGCGGCAAGCGTGATGAGCGTCAGCACCGGCGAGAAGGCGGTGAAGGAAAAGACGAGCAGCACGATGGCCTGCGCCAGGAAGAGGCCGATCAGCGCCCTGGCCGGATTATGGTTGGCGATCCTGCCGCCGCCGATATTGCCGGCCGCAATGGCGATGCCATAAAGCACGAGGATCAGGCTGACGCTCTTTTCCGAAAAGCCGGTGACATCCTGCAGGATTGGCGCAAGGAAGGTGAAGGCGACGAAGGTGCCGCCGTAGCCGAGCGCGGTCATGGCGAAAACGATGAGCAGGCGACCGGAGCCGAGAACACGGACCTGATCGAAGAGGCTCGCCGGCGGCGCCTTCTTGAGCGTGTTCGGCAAAAGCGTGGCAATGCCGAAGAAGGCGATGACGCCAAGGGCGGCAACGACCCAGAAGGTCGCACGCCAGCCGAAGACCTGCCCGATATAGGTGCCGAGCGGAACGCCGGTGACGATGGCAACCGTCAGCCCCATGAACATCATGGCAATGGCCGAAGCGCGACGATTTTCCGGCACGAGATCGGCGGCGATGGTGGAGCCGACCGAGAAGAAGACGCCATGGGCGAAAGCGGCGATGACGCGGGCGACAAGCAGCATCTCATAGCTCGGCGACAAGGCCGCAGCGCTGTTGCCGATGACGAACAGGGCCATCAGGCCGAGCAGCAGCGGCTTTCGTTCGATCCTGCCAGTCAGCGCCGTCAGGATCGGTGCACCGAAGGTGACGCCCAGCGCATAAACGCTGACGATGAGGCCGGCAAGCGGCAGGGTAATGTGAAGATCGGTCGCGACGGTCGGCAGAAGACCGACAATCACGAACTCCGTGGTGCCGATCGCATAGGCCGCGATCGTCAGGGCAAATATGGCCAATGGCATGACGAATACCTCTTCGCCCGGAGCGGGATCGCGGGCGTTCTGGACAGCGATGCTGTCCGGTTGGATCAAATCTATGGACGCAATATGGGCGAAGGGGACTTGCATGATAATCGGTAAGGTCGGATAAATACCTTTGAATTGATTTCACAGGCGGTGCGGCGATGGACAACAGGGCCGGAGAAATGGAAGTCTTCGTGGCGGCCGCGGAACTCGGCAGTTTTTCCGCCGCCGGGCGCAGGCTGAAGCTTTCACCCTCGGCGGTGAGCAAGCTTGTCACACGTATCGAAGACCGCCTCGGCACCCGGCTGCTTGCCCGCTCCACCCGGCTTGTCACGCTCACACCGGAGGGCGAAGTCTATCTTGCGCGGGCAAGGCGCATTCTCGCCGACATAGCCGAGACCGAGCAGATCGTGGCGAGCGGCGGCAAGGTGGTGCCGCGCGGCCTTTTGCGCGTCAACGCCACGCTGGGCTTCGGCGAACGTTATCTGCTGCCGCTTGCGCCGGAATTTTTGTCGCTTTATCCGGAAATCGAGCTGGATATCTCGCTGACCGACGGCGTCATCAGCCTGATCGAGGAACGCACCGATATCGCCATCCGCTCGGGCGCGATGGGAGATTCATCCCTGAAGGCGAGAAAGCTGAAGGAAGTCCGTCGCGTCATCGTCGCCTCCCCCGCCTATATCGAACGACACGGCATGCCGGAAAAACCGCAGGATCTGGCGCGGCACAATTGTTTCAGCTTCAATTTCAGCCGCAGCCTCAACGAATGGCCGTTTCGCAACCCCGGTTCTACCGAAGTTTACCGACTGCCCGTAACCGGCAACGTCTCGGTCAACAGTGGCATGGCCATGCGAAGGCTCTGCCTGACGGGCTTGGGGCTGGGAAGGGTCGGCGAATTTCATATCGAGCCGGACATCGAGGCGGGCCTGCTCGTGCCGGTGCTGGAAGACTATAATGCCGAGGAAATGGAAGTGATCCACGCGGTTTATGCCGGTCACGAACATCTGGCCGCCCGCGTGCGCGCCTTTATCGATTTTGTCGCAGCAAGGGTCGGGCGGTGACTGGCCGCCTCACACCAGACCGTGCACCAGCTTGGCCAGCCAGTCGACAAAAACGCGGACCTTGTTGGTTACATGCCGGGTCTGCGGATAGACCACATAGATCGGCATGGCCTCGCGCCGCCATTCGGAAAGCACCGGCACCAGTTCTCCCCGCGAAAGCGCATCCTTCACCATGAAGACGGGAAGCTGCACGATGCCCATGCCGGCCAGCGCGGCATTGAGATAGGTGCGGCTGTCATTGACCGAGACGACATAGTTCGGGGTCAGCTCGACGCTGCGCACGCCATTGTCGAAGGAGGCCGGCATGATCTGGCCGGTGGTGGCATTGAGGTAGCCCACCGAATAATGCTCCTTCTCCAGATCCTCCGGTTCTTGCGGCATGCCGAAATTTTCGATGTAGGACGGCGAGGCGAATGTCTCGAACCGCAGTTCGCCGACTTTACGGGCAATCAGCGACTGATCGCGCAGCACGCCGACCCGCAGCGCACAGTCGACATTCTCCGCGATATAATCGACCAGACGGTCGCCGACACCGAGATCGAGACGGATTTGCGGATAACGCTGGTAAAATTCGCAAAGATGTGGGATAACCACCAGATCCGCGAAGACACCGGCCATTTCCACCCGCAACCGGCCGGAGGGCTGAACCTGCGCGCTGGACATGCTGCCGTCAAGTTCTTCGATTTCCGACAAAATCTGTGAGGCCCGCTCATAATAGAGAGCGCCGTCCGTTGTCAGCATCACCCGGCGCGTGGTGCGGTTGAGAAGTGTGGTGTGCAAATGCGCCTCCAGCGCCTGCACCATATTGGTAACAGTGGTTTTCGGCATGTTCAGCGCGGTGGCGGCGCGGCTGAAATTGCCGGTTTCCACGACCCGCGTAAAAACCCGCATGGCGGAGAGCTGATCCATTCACTGCCTCGGAGATATGATTATCCGTGATTTCGGAATAGTGTTTTCAAATTTGCATGCTTGATCGTTTCGATCCGAACAATAATATGGATTTCAGATTTTGCAATATGATCCGCCTTGAAGCATGTCGCGCAAAAGTGCGTTGCGGTTTTGCGGTCACGACATGCGGCAAGATAAAAACTTAAAGCGCAGGAGCGTATCCGAAGGATCGCAACACGCTTTAAGTGGCGGCGCAAAGGATTTGGAGTCATGAACGCGCATTGGGAAAATATGGGTAGCGAGACGTCCGCGTCGAAGCTCTCCGTGCGCCGTTATGAAGGGTCCTGCCTTTGCAGCCATCCGCCTGTCGTGCTTTATCTGCGCGGCGGATCGTTTCTGGAACCCGGTCTCGAACCGGGCGGCAATTGCCCCGAGCTTCCGGTGGCCCGCGCGCTTGCGGAAAGCGGCGCAGTGGTCGTGGAAGCCGACTATAGCAAGCCGTCCGGCAACGAGTTTCCGATGGTCATCGACTGCGCCTATGAGGCGCTCGATCATCTGAGCCGGGACCGCAAGCATTATGGCGGCGCGAAATCGCTGCTGTTCGTGGCCGGCGAAGAGGCTGGCGGCAATGTGGCGGCGGGGCTTGCCTTGAAGGCCCGTGACCGCATGCCGGGCAAACTCGCAGGCCAGATTCTTCTGTCGCCCATGATCGACCCGATGATGACGACGGAATCCTTCCGCGACGCGGACAGGATCGGCATGCGCCAGCGCTGGGCCGATGGCTGGAGCCATTACCTTGCCAAGGCGTGCGGGTTTTTCCACCCCTATGCCGCGCCCTGCCAGTGCACGCGGCTGAACCGGGTGGCACCGGCGCTGATCTTTACCGCCGAGGACGACCCTCTGCGCGACGAAACGGTCAATTATGCAGACCGCCTCATCGCCTCAGGCGTCTGCGTCCGGCAGCATGTTTTCCCCGCCGGTGTCGGCTGGACGGGGCTTTATCAAGGAGAGGGCGGCGGATGGGTCTCATCCGTCTGTTCGGAGTTCAAGACCTTCGTTGACCAGTTAAAACACTGAAAATTCGCATTTATTTATGAACGACCTGCTCCCGATAGGGGGGCCAAGGAGATACCCATGACGCTGAACACAAAGCGCCGGGCCCTGACGGGTGCCGGCATCGGACTTGCCATGTCCGTTGCAGCAGCAGCACTGTTTTTCGACCTCCCCACCAGCCGCGATGCAACGGCCGCTTCCACGCCTGCCGAAACACCGGCAATCCCGGTTACCGTCGCCAAGGTCGAAAGCCGCGACGTGATGCGCTGGGAAGAGTTTTCCGGCCGTCTCGAAGCCGTCGACCGGGTGCAGATCCGCTCCCGCGTCGCCGGCCAGATCAAGGCCGTGCATTTCCGCGAAGGCGCGCTGGTAAAGGAAGGCGACGCCCTCTTCACCATCGATCCGGCCCCCTATCAGGCTGCCGTTGCCGGCGCCGAAGCGCAGGTCGCCTCGGCCGAAGCCAAGGTCAGCCTTGCAAAGACCGAACTCGACCGTGGCCGCAGGCTTTCCGATAATCGCACAATCTCCCAGAGCGATCTCGACCAGCGGCAAAGCTCGTTTGCGGATGCCGAAGCCCAACTTCGCGCCGCCCGCGCCGCTTTGACGACGGCTGAGCTCGATCTCGGTTATACCGAAATCCTCGCCCCGGTTTCCGGCCGCGTCGGCCGTATCGAAATCACCGCCGGCAACCTCGTCGCCGCCGGCTCGACCTCGCCGGCGCTCACGACACTGGTATCGGTCAACCCGATCTATGCCAGCTTCAACGCCAGCGAAGGCGTCGTGGCCAAGGCGCTTGCCGAACTGCCGCAGACGGACGGCGCCCTGCCCGCTCTCGAACAGATCCCGGTGGAAATCGGCACGCTTTCGGATGAGGGCACGCCGATCAAGGGCACCCTGCACCTGATCGACAACCAGGTGGATTCGGCAAGCGGCACCATCGGTGTCCGCGCCGTCTTCGAAAATCCGGACGGCAGGCTCATTCCGGGCCAGTTCGTGCGGGTGCGCATGGGTGAACCGAAGCCGGAAAACCGCATCGTCATCAGCGACCGGGCCATCGGCACGGATCAGGACAAGCGTTTCGTCTTCGTGGTCGATGCCGAAAACAAGGTGAGCTATCGCCAGATCAAGCCGGGCGCATCGGCCGATGGCCAGCGCATCATCGAAAGCGGCCTTGCCGCCGGTGATACGATCGTCGTCAACGGCCTTCAGCGCATTCGCCCCGGCGCGACCATCGCACCGCAGGCGGAAGACAAGGTTGCTGCTTCGCAGTAACCCGCCTCTTTGATCAGCAAGCGTCCCGCGCTTTCGCGAGACGCCCCTTCAGACAGAACCGGCCTTCACCGGCGGCAGGATTGCCGCCGGAACGGCCTTCGCATTCCCAAAGACCCGGAGAGGGACTGGATATGAATATTTCCAGATTTTTTGTCGACAGGCCGGTATTCGCCGGCGTTCTGTCGATCCTGATTGTGGTGGCAGGCCTTCTCGGCATGCGCGCCCTGCCGATTTCGGAATATCCCGAAGTCGTTCCGCCATCCGTCGTCGTCCGCGCCACCTATCCCGGCGCGAACCCGACCGTTATTGCCGAAACCGTCGCGACACCGCTGGAAGAACAGATCAACGGCGTTGAGGACATGCTCTATATGGGCAGCCAGGCGACGTCCGACGGCGTGCTGACGCTGACCGTGACCTTCAAGCTCGGCACCGACCCTGACAAGGCGCAGCAGCTGGTGCAGAACCGCGTGTCGCAGGCCGAACCGCGCCTGCCGGCGGAAGTGCGCGCACTCGGTATCACCACCGTCAAGAGCTCGCCCGACTTCATCATGGTCGTCAACCTGGTCTCGAAGACCGACGCCTATGACATCACCTATCTGCGCAACTATGCGACGCTGAACGTCAAGGACCGGCTTGCCCGCATCGAAGGTGTCGGCCAGGTGCAGGTCTTCGGCGCAGGCGACTATTCCATGCGCGTCTGGCTCGATCCGCAGAAGGTCGCCGAGCATGATCTGGCAGCCAGCGACGTTTCCGACGCCATCCGCCAGCAAAACGTGCAGGCCGCTGCCGGCGTCATCGGCGCTTCCCCAAGCCCGAACGGCGTCGACCTGCAGCTCAACGTCAATGCCCAGGGCCGTCTGACCACGCCGGAGGAATTCGGCAACATCATCGTCAAGAGCGGCGCCAATGGTGAAATCACCCGCCTGCGTGACGTCGCCCGCATCGAACTCGGTGCGGCCGATTACACGCTGCGCTCGCTGCTCGACGGCGAACCCGCCGTGGCTGTCGCGGTGCTTCAGGCCCCCGGCTCCAACGCCATCGAAATCGCCGACAATGTCCGCGCCACGATGGACAATCTGCAGCTGGCAATGCCTGACGGTGTGAAATACGAAATCGTCTACGACACGACGAAATTCGTGCGCTCCTCCATCGAAAAGGTTGTCGACACACTCCTCGAGGCCGTTGGCCTCGTGGTGCTTGTCGTCATCCTCTTCCTGCAGACCTGGCGCGCCTCGATCATTCCGCTGATCGCCGTTCCGGTCTCGATCATCGGCACCTTCGCCGTCATGTATGCCTTCGGGTTTTCCATCAACGCGTTGACGCTGTTCGGGCTCGTGCTCGCCATCGGCATCGTGGTGGATGACGCCATCGTGGTCGTCGAAAACGTCGAGCGAAACATCGAAAACGGGCTCTCGCCGCGTGACGCCACCTACAAGGCGATGCGCGAAGTCTCCGGCCCGATCATCGCGATTGCGCTGGTTCTGGTCGCGGTCTTCGTGCCGCTTGCCTTCATCTCTGGCCTGTCCGGCCAGTTCTACCGGCAGTTCGCACTGACCATCGCCATCTCCACCGTCATTTCGGCGATCAACTCGCTGACGCTGTCGCCCGCCCTTGCAGCCCTGCTGCTGAAGGAACACGGCGCACCGAAAGACTGGCTGACCCGCTTCATGGACAAGATCCTCGGCTGGTTCTTCCGCGGCTTCAACCGCGCCTTCGGTGCCGCCTCCAACGGCTACGGCAAGACCGTGGGCGGGCTGGTGACGCGCAAGAGCCTTGTCATGATGGTCTATATGGCGCTGGTGGCCGCCACCTACGGCACGTTCACCACCGTCCCGAGCGGCTTCGTGCCGGCACAGGACAAACAGTACCTGATCGGCTTCGCCCAGCTTCCGGACGGCGCAACGCTCGACCGCACCGAAAGCGTCATCAAGCGGATGAGCGACATCGCGCTCGAAACACCCGGCGTCAGCCACGCCATCGCCTTCCCCGGCCTGTCGATCAACGGCTTCACCATCGGCTCCAATTCCGGCATCGTCTTTGCGGTTCTCGATGACTTCGAAAAACGCAAGACACCGGAACTGTCCGGCGGCGCCATCGCCATGCAGCTGAACCAGAAATATGCGGGCATTCAGGATGCCTTCATCGCCATGTTCCCGCCGCCGCCGGTCAACGGTCTCGGCCAGACGGGCGGCTTCAAGCTGCAGATCGAAGACCGCGCCGGCTACGGCTACCAGACGCTGGATGAAGCGACGAAGGCAGTGATCGGCAAGGCCTATCAGACGCCGGAACTCGCGGGCATCTTCTCCAGCTACCAGATCAACGTGCCGCAGCTCTTCGCCGATCTCGACCGCGCCAAGGCGGAACAGCTGGGCGTTTCCGTCAGCGACGTCTTCCAGACGCTGCAGATCTATCTCGGCTCGCTCTATGTCAACGACTTCAATGCTTTCGGACGGACATACAGCGTGCGGGTCCAGGCGGATTCCCAGTTCCGCGCGCATGCCGAAGATATCGGCCGCCTGAAGGTTCGCTCCGCATCGGGTCAGATGATCCCGCTGTCGACGCTCTTGAAGGTGAATGCGACGACGGGACCGGAGCGCACCAACCGTTATAACGGCTTCCTTGCGGCCGATATCAACGGCGGTCCGGCACCGGGCTTCTCCTCGGGACAGGCGCAGGCGGCGATTGAAAAAATCCTTGCCGAAACCCTGCCCGCCGGTGTCGACTACGAATGGACGGACCTGACCTACCAGCAGATTCTGGCCGGCAATTCCAGCATCGTGGTCTTCCCGCTGGCGCTGCTCTTGGTCTATCTCGTGCTCGCCGCGCAATATGAAAGCCTCACCTTGCCGATTGCGATCATCCTGATTGTCCCGCTCGGTGTGCTTGCGGCCCTCACGGGCGTCTGGCTGACAGGAGGGGATAACAACATCTTTACGCAGATCGGCCTTGTCGTCCTTGTCGGTCTCTCGGCGAAAAACGCGATCCTGATCGTGGAATTCGCCCGGGAGCTGGAATTCGAAGGACGAACGCCGCTTCAGGCGGCGATCGAGGCAAGCCGGCTTCGCCTGCGCCCGATCCTGATGACCTCCCTCGCCTTCATCATGGGCGTGGTGCCGCTGGTCGTCTCCACCGGTGCAGGTGCGGAAATGCGTGCAGCCATGGGTGTCGCGGTGTTCTCCGGCATGATCGGCGTAACGTTCTTCGGCATCTTCATGACACCGGTATTCTACGTGCTGGTGCGCAGGCTGGCGGGCAATCGTCCGCTCATCCAGCATAAGCAGGAAGAACCGGCCAATTCGGACTACAAGCTCGAAAAGGCCGGCTGAGACCGCACTCCCATCCACCGCCACCTTCGAAGCAAGCCCGCCGCGCATCCCCCGATGCGCGGCGTTTTTATGTCTGCAAATGTCTATGCGACTCCACTGAAATAGAATCAGTTTCAAATGCTTAAGCGGGAAAATCGCCTATATTGTCCCGCATTGAACCTGTCAAAAATCAATATATCCACACCAACTCGACGAAGCAGCAAGAAACGATGCTATTTTATGCTTTGTATTTTGTGGTAAATTCTCAAGAACAGGGTGATTCGGACTAAATGATTTAGTTCAGGGGCTGCATGATGGAGCAGGAATACGAAAACTGGGCAACGACCGTTGCCTATTCGATCGTGATGCATGAAGGTCTGGATCTGGCGCTTTCCGCGCAGAACCTGGACAGAAGCAAGACCAGAAACAACCGTGAGCGGCTGATGGAAGCCATTCGCACGTCGTTGCTGGAAGCCCGTTCGCGCAGCCATCTGACGGCGGCGTAACGGCTTTAACCTGTGCCTGGGTCCGGTCTCCTGCTTGCGGCATATCATCCGCAGCGGTATCAGGCCGGAAGCAGGTCGGTCCGCACCGCCGCCTTCAACGGCAGATGATCCGAGGCGATGCGCGCCAGTGCGCTGTCATGCGCCTCCACCTGCTCGATCAGTCCTTCACGATTGGCGATGATCCTGTCGAGCGCGAGCACCGGCAGGTTGGACGGAAAACTCGGCACCGCCGGCGGCAAAGCGCCAAAAGCATCCCGGAACGTATTGAGCGACGACCCGTTGCCGAGACGCCATTCGTTCAGGTCTCCCATGAGAATGGTCGCGCATTCGTTGCGTGCTTCCAGAAGGCCGATCAATGCTTTCGCCTGCTGGGCGCGGGAATGTCTGAGAAGCCCGAAATGGGCGGCGATGACCCGCAGCGTGCCGCCCCGTTTCAGATCCAGCTCCACGACGAGCGCGCCGCGCGGCTCCAGCCCCGGCAATTTCAGCGTATGCACATCCCTGACCGCCCCTTCCTTGAACAGCACGACATTGCCGTGCCAGCCATGCGCCTTCACGCCGGCCTGCACGGGTACGGGAATGAGGCCGCTTTCCCGCTCCAGCCGCGCGAGATCGAGCAGGCCGGTGCGCTCGCCGAAACGGCTGTCCGCTTCCTGAAGGGCGATGATGTCAGCGCCGATTTCCTGAATGACGCGGCTGGTGCGATCGGGATCGAACTTGCGGTCGCGGCCAACGCATTTATGCACATTGTAGGAGGCGATCACGGGGAAGGAATGATCTTTCGTCGCTGGCGCCGTATTCTGGCGCTGACGGCGGTCGCGCAGCGACTGCATGACGAAGGCGGACAGGCTGGTGTTTTTCGTCAAAGCCGTTTTTTCATCATCCAGCAAACCGTTCTTTTTCACGCGTCGATGCCTCCGGTCTCGCGCAGCGCCCTGCCGGACGCACCGCACTCTAAAGATAAGGCGAAGCGAGCCACAGGACACGCTCCACAAAACGGACAACGAATGGCCGCGCATTCAGTTCGCTGAGCCGCACGGGCAAGGCGGTTGCCCGTGCATCCCGGATGCGCTCGCCAATTGTCGCGGCGAATTCCTCATCCATAACTTCGAGATCGATCTCAAAGTTCAATCGCAGCGAACGCGGATCGAGATTGGAAGAGCCAATGTAGCTCCAGCGCCCGTCGATCACCAGAAGCTTGGAATGATTGAAAGCCCCCGTCGCCCGCCAGATGCGGCAGTAATTCTTCAGCATCTGGTCGAACTGCGCCGTCATCGCCCTGTCCACAAGCACCAGATTGTTGCTTTTCGGCACGATGATATCCACCACGACTCCCCGCCTTGCTGCGGTTATGAGCGCCGAAATAAGCTCCCGATCGGGGAGAAAATAGGGCGACATGATGAGAATGGAGGAGCGCGCAACGGAAAACGCACCCATCAGCATTTTGTGACTGGTCTCGATGCTCTTGTCCGGCCCGGAGGAGCAGACGCGGGCAACGATCTGCGAGCCCGGCACGCCATCGGGAATGGCGATATCCCAGACCGGCGCATCCAGAAGCTCCCTTGTCGTAAAACGCCAGTCCTCCGCCGCGATGGAGAAAAAATCCGATACGACCGGCCCGGTGATCTTGAAATGCGTGTCGTGCGACTGGCTTTCGCCGCCGAATTCCTGGGTGAAACCCTCGCGGATATTCATGCCGCCGCTGAATGCGATGCGCCCGTCCACCACGAGGATCTTGCGGTGGGTGCGCAGATTGGCATAGGGCAGCCGCAGCCCCATGATGACATTGCCGTTGAAGACATCGCAGACGATGCCCTTTTCCCGGAGCGTCGGCAGGATGCTCGGCACCGAATAACGCGCACCCACCGCATCCACCAGCACCCGCACCTCCACGCCGCGAAACTTCGCCCTTTCGAGCGCCGCGACAAAGCGGGCGCCGATCCGGTCATTGTCGAAAATATATGTTTCGAGAATGATCGACCGCTTCGCCTCATCGATGGCCTCCAGCATGGCGGCATAGGCGGCATCCCCCGTCACCAGCGGCTCGATGCCGTTGCCGGTCGTCAGCGCATGGCGCGTCACCCGGTCGCCCAGCGTCTTCATCGCCTCGAAACGGCGTCCGAAACGCGCGGCTATCGTCTCGCCGCTGGCATCCAGACGCGCCACGCGATCCATGATCTCGTCCTGCATGAAGGACCGCTGCTGCGTGATATTGGACCGGCGAATGCGGTTGATGCCGGCAATGGCATAGATGACCGCGCCGACGATGGGCGACAGCACGATGACGCCGACCCAACCGAGCGCGGAGCGGACCTCCTCCTTCGTCATCGTGGCATGCACGGCCGCCACGGTTCCCATCAAAATCGAGAGAACGGCAAGGATATGCGGCCAATAGGCAATGACGAGATCGAGCATGGTACAACTATAGAGTACTTCGGCAATCTCGCAATGACAGGCAGGTAGCGCTGGCAGAGACAGAGAACCTGACCGCGCCATGCTTTTGCGGGATAGACCCTTGCGGGATTAACGGTGGAAACCGGCCTTGCGATATGTCATGAGAGCGCATCTTGATCTTTGGGCAGTGGCAAGGCGGGGTGCACTTGCGGGCTTTCTGCCTCGTTTGAAAGCAAGAAGGCCGTGATGCAGGAAAATACACAGGGCGCCGTCATCGTCATTTCCAGCCATGTCATGCGTGGTTCCGTCGGCAATCGCGCCGCAGTCTTTGCGCTGGAGACACTCGGTTATCCCGTCTGGGCGGTGCCCACCATCGTCATGCCCTGGCATCCCGGCCACGGCCCTTCCACCCGGATGCGCTTTCAGGACGACGATTTCGACAAGGCGATGACCGACCTCGAAAACGCCAAATGGATCGGCGAGGTCAAGGCTGTTCTGACCGGTTATTTCGGTAGCGCCGCACAGGTGCGCTCTGTCGCAAGGCTGATCCGCAATCTGAAGGAAAAGAACCCGTCGCTGATTTACGCCTGCGACCCGGTCATGGGCGATCTGGGCGGGCTTTACATTCCGCTCGAGACCGCAGAAGCCATCCGCGATCACCTCATTCCGCTTGCCACCGTCGCCACGCCGAACCGTTACGAGCTGGCCTGGATGAGCGGAGCCGAGCTCGAGACCAACAATGCCATCATGGATGCCGCACTTGCGCTGGGCCCGCCGAAAATGCTGGTCACCTCAGCCGTGCCGATGATGACGGGCGGCACCGGCAATCTTTATCTCAGCGGCCGTCACGCGCTGCTTGCCGAACACCGCGCCATCGAGAATGCGCCGAACGGCCTCGGCGATCTGATGTCGGCGCTGTTCCTCGCCCGCCTGCTGGAAGGCATGGATGACGAAAAGGCGCTGCAGCTCGCAACCGCCAGCGTCTTCGAAATTCTGGCCCGCACCAAAAAACGCGAAATGAACGAACTGACGCTGGAGACGGACTCTTCGAGCCTCTCCACACCCATGGCCATGGTGCAGATGCGTCATCTCTTGCATCCTTCGCGCAGCAAGCGCAAATAGCGGCTAGAGCATTTCCAGGAAAAGTGGCCCTCGGTTTTCCGTCCGGAAATGCGGCAAACAAGGAGTTGGAGCGGTTTCGCGGTTCGAAGAAAAGCGAAAATGCTCCAAAGGATTGGTCTTCAACGCACCGAGTTCTTCTCTTGATCTCGGTCCAACCACAACGGTACTGCGATAGATGAAAGATTTTCCGGAAACCCTTCTCAACGGCTACAAGAACTTCATGAGCGGCCGCTACGTCGACGAGCGCGAAAGATACCGCGTTCTGGCCGACACCGGACAGAAGCCGCAGACCCTGTTCATTGCCTGTTGTGACTCCCGCTCCGCGCCGGAAACCATTTTCGACTGCGGACCGGGAGAGCTTTTCGTCGTTCGCAACGTCGCCAACATGGTGCCGCCCTTCGAGCCGGACGGGCAGTACCACGCCACCTCGGCGGCCATCGAATACGCCGTTCAGGTTCTGAAGGTGAAGGATATCGTCGTCATGGGCCACGGCCGCTGCGGCGGCATTCAGGCAGCGCTCGATCCCAATCTCGAGCCGCTGTCTCCCGGCGATTTCATCGGCAAATGGATGAACATGGTCAAGTCGGCCGCCGAGCAGATCCAGAGCAACGATGTCATGACCGCCTCCGAGCGCCAGACGGCGCTGGAACGGGTTTCCATCCGCAACTCCATCGCCAATCTGCGCGGCTTCCCCTTCGTCAAGGCGCAGGAAACCGCCGGCAAGGTCAAGCTGCACGGCGCGTGGTTCGATATTTCGACCGGCGAATTGTGGGTGATGGACAGCAAAACGGGTGATTTCCGTCGCCCGGATCTGTGAATGAAGCGGGCTTGCACTATTGGGCACCTTTTAGGCCCCGCTCCGGTAACTCCCGTCATCCTCGGGCTTGTCCCGAGGATCTAACCACCTCGCACAAAATCGAAACGTTGCAGATCCTCGGGACAAGCCCGAGGATGACGTCGAGAATGCGGATAAGGCCTTATTATCACGAGGCCTTTCAAACCTAAGACCTTATTGGCCGTCAATCGCCTTGCCGATGAAGGCGATGGCCTGCTGGTAGACGCTTGCGGCGTTCCAACCCTGGATGGCCGCGTAGTTCGCCTGTCCCTGCTGATAACCGGCGCCACGCTGCCAGCCATGGCCAACAAGGAAGTTCGCGGTGGAGGCCAGCGCATCGGCGCGCGAACCGACGAGATCGATCCGGCCGTCGCGGTCGAAATCCACGCCGTAACGCACGACATTCAGCGGCAGGAACTGCGTCTGGCCGATTTCACCATGGGCAGCACCCTTGGCATTGACGTTCAGCGAACCGCTGCCGACGAGCTTGAGGGCCGCATAAAGCTGCTCAGTGAAATAATCCGAACGACGGCAATCGAAGGAGAGCGTCGCCACGGCGGAAAGCGTGTGCTGGTTGCCCATGAAGCCGCCAAAGCCGGTTTCCATGCCCCAGATGGCGAGCAGCGGACCGGCCGGCACGCCATAGGCGCGCTCGATGGAAGCAAAGAGAGAAGCGTTGTTCTTCTTCATGGTCTTGCCGCGCGAAATGATCGTCTGACCGCCGCGCTTCTGCATGAACTGTTCGAAGGAGAGCTTGAAGCTGTGCTGGCCGCGGTCTGCGCGGATCGTCGCCTGGTTGTAGGAGACGCCGGAGAAAGCACGGTCGAGCACCGAGGCGCTGACGCCGCGGCCCGCCGCTTCCTGCTTGAAGGCGCCGACCCAGGCATCGAAGCCCGCCGAAGTGTTGCCGCATTGCGCAGCCATAACCGGCGTCGCTGCCAGAACCGAAACCATGGCCACACCAGCCAGAATTACCTTCATTGCCCGCATCAAAATCTGCCTTCGATATCCTTTGGGGAATTTTTCCCGAGAACCAAACCGTCAATACTGTATGATTCAGGTGCCAAATTGCTTTTTGGCGGCCTAAATTGCCTTTCGGCAGCAAGGCCTGCAAATAAACTGGCCGTGATCGTCGCCAATTATGAAACCCGCCTGCCCCACACAGAACAGACGGGTTATACTTAACGAACCTTAAAAAATGGTATCAGGCAGCCGCCTTGCGGGGCTTGATGAAACCACGATTGATCAAGAGTTCGGCGATCTGGACGGCGTTGAGAGCTGCACCCTTGCGCAGATTGTCGGAAACAACCCACAGGTTGAGGCCGTTTTCGACCGTCGCATCTTCGCGGATGCGCGAGATATAGGTCGCGTCCTCACCGGCGGATTCAACCGGGGTGATGTAGCCGCCGTTTTCACGCTTGTCGATGACGAGGCAACCCGGCGCTTCGCGCAGGATATCGCGCGCCTGATCGGCGGTAATCTCGTTTTCGAACTCGATATTGACCGATTCCGAATGGCCGATGAAGACCGGAACGCGCACGGCCGTGCAGGTTACCTTGATCTTCGGATCGAGCATCTTCTTGGTTTCGGCCAGAACCTTCCACTCTTCCTTGGTGTAGCCGTCTTCCATGAAGACGTCGATATGCGGAATGACGTTGAAGGCGATGCGCTTGGTGAACTTCTTGGCTTCCACCGGATCGGCCACGAAGACGGCGCGGGTCTGCTGGAACAGCTCGTCCATGCCTTCCTTGCCGGCGCCGGAAACCGACTGGTAGGTGGAGACGACGACGCGCTTGATCTTGGCGAAGTCATGCAGCGGCTTCAGCGCGACGACGAGCTGTGCCGTGGAGCAATTCGGGTTGGCGATGATGTTCTTCTTGGTGAAGCCCGCAACCGCATCGGCATTGACTTCCGGAACGATCAGCGGAACGTCCTGATCGTAGCGCCATGCGGAAGAGTTGTCGATGACGACGCAGCCCTGCTGGCCGATCTTCGGCGACCACTTCTTGGAAACGTCGCCGCCGGCCGACATCAGGCAAATATCCGTGTCGGAAAAATCGTAGTTCTCGAGGTTCGAGACCTTCAGCGTGCGGTCGCCATAGGAGACTTCCGTGCCCTGCGAGCGGGCGGAAGCGAGCGGCACGACTTCATCGGCGGGGAAACCGCGTTCGGCCAGGATATTGAGCATTTCGCGACCGACGTTGCCGGTGGCGCCTGCAATTGCAACTTTGAAACCCATGATCAAGCTCTCTTTCTGTCTCTCCTCTTTTTGGTGAGGTGGGAACCCGCATCAGATCGCGGCTTCCTCGATCCCCAGCCAAACCGGGGAGAGAGCGGTGGCCAGAGACGTTAGACGGTTTTAATCGTCGTTTTGGCCGTAATTCGGGTAGAATGAGAAAGGCGCGGATCATCGCCGGCGGATTGTGCCGGTCCTTCCATGACGAACATGTCTGCAACATGCATGCGCAAGGTGATGCTCCTTCTTCGCGAGAAGCTATTAGAAGGTTTCTTGTTTGTGTCAAGAAAAAAGGCGCGTTTGGAGACGTCTTGCGCAAGACGTCAAATCGGCCTCGCGACATTTTCGGGACGCCTTGCATTAGACTAAAGTCATAATCCGAAAGCATCGCTCTTATTGCAGTTAATTTTCTGTCACTCTGACACTCCGCGCATTGCACCCTTATGGGGAGTCCGGAGGAGAGAGATGGGCTCCGCAATGCGCCAATTGGGACATCTGTGGAGGACAGACAATGGCAGATATTGCAGCCGTGAGCGGCGCCGCCCGTCCAATGACGGGTGAAGAGAAGAAGGTGATTTTCGCCTCTTCTCTCGGAACAGTCTTCGAATGGTACGATTTTTATCTGTACGGCTCGCTCGCGATCTATATCGGCGCGAACTTCTTCAGCCAATATCCGGAAACGACACGCAACATCTTTGCGCTGCTGGCCTTCGCCGCCGGCTTCCTCGTGCGCCCCTTCGGCGCGCTGGTATTCGGCCGTCTGGGCGACATTGTCGGCCGCAAATATACCTTCCTCATCACCATCCTCATCATGGGCGTTTCGACCTTCCTCGTCGGCGTCCTGCCCGGCGCATCGCAGATCGGCATTGCCGCTCCGATCATCCTGATCGTTCTGCGTATGCTGCAGGGCCTGGCGCTCGGCGGTGAATATGGCGGTGCGGCAACTTACGTCGCCGAACATGCGCCGAACGGCCGCAGGGGCTATTACACCTCATGGATCCAGACGACGGCGACGCTCGGCCTGTTCCTGTCGCTGGTGGTCATTCTCGGCGTGCAGTTCGCACTCGGCAAGGAAGCCTTCGCAGCCTGGGGCTGGCGCATTCCCTTCCTCGTCTCCGTTCTGCTGCTCGGCGTATCGGTCTGGATTCGTCTGAAAATGAATGAATCCCCCGCCTTCAAGAAGATGAAGGAAGAAGGCAAGACATCCAAGGCGCCGCTCAGCGAAGCTTTCGGCCAGTGGAAAAACGCCAAGATCGCGCTCATCGCGCTTGTCGGCGCCGTCATCGGGCAGGCCGTTGTCTGGTATACGGGCCAGTTCTACGCGCTGTTCTTCCTGCAGAGCATTCTGAAGGTCGACGGCCAGTCCGCCAACATCATGGTGGCGGCAGCACTCATCCTCGGCACCAGCTTCTTCGTCATCTTCGGCTGGCTTTCCGACAAGATCGGCCGCAAGCCGATCATCATGGCCGGTCTCATCCTTGCCATGCTGACCTACTTCCCGCTGTTCAAGGCACTGACATGGGCCGGCAACCCGGCGCTTGCACAAGCCCAGTCCACCGTTCGCGCCACCGTGACCGCAGCCCCCGGCGACTGCAAGTTCCAGTTCAACCCGACCGGCACGGCGAAGTTCACCACATCCTGCGATATCGCCACCTCGTTCCTGACACGCAACTCCGTTCCCTATGACGTGGTTGCAGGAACAGCCGGCCAGCCGGCCAGCATCAAGATCGGCGATGCGACCATCGCCAGCTACGACGCGGCCGCCGCCGGCGCGGATGCGGCAGCCAAGGACAAGGCCTTCCAGAAGCAGGTCAACATGGCGCTTCACGATGGCGGCTACCCGCTGGTGCGCGGCGCGGCACAGGTGCCGGACGCGAAACTGGATGCCTTCATTGCCGCAAACCCGGAGCTTAACCTCAATGCGGAGGCCGTTCGCGCTGCCGACAAGAAGATGGTCGCGACCGACAAGCTGGTGGCGGACAAGCTGCTGACACCCGCAGAAGCCGCAGGTGCGGCGGAAATGGCCGTCTACACCGTAGCCGGCGGCGGCACCTTCTCCATGGTGGCCGATCCGGCCGCCGTGAACTGGGTCGTCATCATCGCAGTCCTGACCGTCCTCGTCATCTACGTGACGATGGTTTACGGCCCGATCGCGGCCCTGCTGGTCGAACTGTTCCCGACCCGCATCCGCTACTCCGGCATGTCGCTGCCATACCACATCGGCAACGGCTGGTTCGGCGGCCTTCTGCCCGCCACCGCCTTTGCGATGAGCGCGGCGAAGGGCGACATCTATTACGGCCTCTGGTACCCGATCATCTTCGCAGGCATCACACTGGTCGTCGGCCTGCTGTTCCTGCCGGAAACCAAGGATCGCGATATCCACGCCATGGATTGAGCCATACCCTGTTCGACATTTTCGGAACCCGGCGCGGAAGCGCCGGGTTCTTTTATTGCGCGGTACGTCCGCATATCGAACAAGACTGTCGCAGCGGGCTGTCATTCCGTCGCAGGCAAGACAAAATCAATATGGAGACAAAGCCCCCCTGAATAGGTTATGACCCCCCTATATTATCAGGCAGAGGGAGAGCCATTTTGAGAATCGGGACACCTAAGGAATTATATGAGGGCGAGGCGCGCGTCGGCATGACGCCCGACAGCGCCCAGGCATTGCAGAAACTCGGATATGATTGCATTCTTGAAACCGGTGCAGGCAAGGCGGCGGGTTTTTCCGACGACGCCTATCGCGCAGCCGGTGTAACGATCGTCGACAGCGCCGATGCGCTTTACGCCGGTTCCGACATCATCGCCAAGGTTCGTCCGCCGGAAACGTCGGAGATTGATCGCCTGTCTTCGGACAAGACGCTGATCTCGTTCTTCTATCCCGCCCAGAACAAGGACCTTCTGGAGCAGGCAAAGGAAAAGGGCGCAAATGTCATCGCCATGGACATGGTGCCGCGCATTTCCCGCGCCCAGAAGATGGACGCCCTGTCCTCCATGGCCAATATCGCCGGTTATCGCGCGGTGATCGAGGCCGGCAATAATTTCGGCCGCTTCTTCACCGGTCAGGTTACCGCCGCCGGCAAGGTGCCGCCCGCCAAGGTGCTGGTCATCGGCGCAGGCGTTGCCGGTCTTGCCGCCATCGGCACGGCCACATCGCTCGGTGCCATTACCTATGCCTTCGACGTTCGCCCTGAAGTGGCCGAACAGATCGAATCCATGGGCGCGGAATTCGTCTATCTCGATTTCGCCGATCAGCAGCAGGATGGCGCCGCCACCGGCGGTTACGCCGCCCCCTCCTCGCCGGAATTCCGCGAGAAGCAACTCGAGAAATTCCGCGAACTCGCGCCGCAGATCGATATCGTCATTACCACGGCGCTCATTCCGGGCCGCGACGCCCCGAAACTGTGGCTCGCCGACATGGTGGCGATGATGAAGCCGGGTTCGGTCATCATCGACCTCGCCGCCGAGCGCGGCGGCAATTGCGACCTCACGGTTCCCGACCAGCGCGTCGTCTCAGAGAATGGCGTCATCGTCATCGGCTATACGGATTTCCCGAGCCGCATGGCCACGCAGGCCTCGACGCTCTATTCCACCAACATCCGCCACATGATGACCGATCTGACGCCCGCCAAGGACGGCAAGCCGGTTCACAACATGGAAGACGATGTCATCCGTGGCGCGACGGTCACCTATCAAGGTGAAATTACCTTCCCTCCGCCGCCGCCGAAAATTCAGGCGATTGCCGCGCAGAAGCCGAAGGAAAGAGCAAAAGAACTTACGCCTGAGGAAAAGCACGCCAAGGAACATGCGGACTTCAAGGCGCAGACGAAAAGCCAGGTTGGCCTGCTCGCCGTCGGTACGGCGATCCTGCTTCTGGTAGGCGCTTTCGCGCCGGCAAGCTTCATGAGCCATTTCATCGTTTTCGTGCTGGCCTGCTTCGTCGGTTTCCAGGTCATCTGGAATGTCAGCCACTCGCTGCACACGCCGCTGATGGCGGTGACGAACGCGATTTCCGGCATCGTCATCATCGGCGCATTGCTGCAGATCGGTTCCGGCAACTGGCTGGTGGTGATCCTCGCCTCGCTTTCCGTCCTGATCGCGACGATCAACATCGTCGGCGGTTTCCTCGTGACACGGCGCATGCTCGCCATGTTCCAGAAGTCCTGAGCCGTGTAGGGGACATTCAATGACCATTGGTATCGTTTCCGCGGCCTATGTTGCCGCAGCCGTTCTTTTCATCCTTTCTCTTGGCGGCCTTTCCGGACAGGAAAGCGCAAAACGCGCCGTCTGGTACGGCATAACAGGCATGGGCCTCGCCATTGTCGCCACCGTCTTCGGCCCTGAGATCAGCAAGGGCGTCGGACAATGGCTCGTCGTGCTGCTGATGCTGGCGGGCGGCTCCGTTCTCGGTTATTTCGTCGCAAGCCGCGTGCAGATGACCGAAATGCCGCAGCTTGTTGCAGCCCTTCACTCCTTCGTCGGTCTTGCCGCCGTCTTCATCGGCTTCAACGCCCATATCGAGGAAGCGCATGTCGCCTCGCTCGATGAGACCGCGCGTTCGTTGCTGACGGGCTTTTCCGCCATCCTCGCCCACAAGACGCCGGTTGAACTGGCGATCATGAAGGTCGAGGTCTTCCTCGGCGTCTTCATCGGCGCGGTCACCTTCACCGGCTCCGTCGTCGCCTTCGGCAAGCTTGCCGGCAAGGTGGA
>NZ_ASXX01000030.1:0-27969 GCF_001526505.1 Agrobacterium sp. D14 | reverse complement strand
AAACCACAATACGTCCACACAAGGCCGGGATGACGGGTGGAGGAGCTTTAACATTCCAATCGTGACGGCCTGCTGTCTCACCGCAAGCTCGTACTTTCCTTACTTCATCCCCGTGCCGGCAATCCCTGTCGTGATGTAACGCTGCAGGAACAGGAAAACGACGGTGACAGGCGCCAGGCTGAGGAAGGTCATGGCGAGGATATAGTGCCATTGCACCGAGAACTCGCCCTGGAAGGCGTTCAGCCCCACCTGCAGCGTGAAGTTTTCGCGGCTGCTGAGAACGATCAGCGGCCAGAGGAAGTCGTTCCAGCGCCAGAGTACCGAGAAGATGGCGAGAACCGCGAGCGCCGGGGCCGTCAGCGGCAGGATGATGCGCCAGAAGATGCGGAATTCGCTTGCCGCATCGACGCGGGCCGCCTCGATCAGCTCGTCGGGGATGGTCAGCATATATTGTCGGAGCAGGAACACACCGGTCGGCGTCGCAACCGTCGGGATGATGACGCCCCAGAGATTGTCGACGAGGCCGACGCCGACGATGACGAGATAGGCCGGCACCATGACGACGGTGAGCGGGATCATCAGGGTGGAGATGATCAGCACGAAGATCGCCTTCTCGCCGCGGAAGCGGTATTTGGAGAGGGCAAAGGCGGCCATGGCGTTGACGATCAGCGTCAGGACGGTTGCGACGAAGGTGACGAAGACCGAGTTCTTGAGGAAGGTCAAAAAGCTGAACCGGGTCAGCGGATCGGTGAAGTTTTCCGTCGCGATAGTCAGTTTCTGGACGGGCGTTATTTCCCGCGTGTCGACGCTGACTGGTGGGCCGGGATTGGCGGGGTCCACCATCTGGGCTTTCAGGCCGATGCGGCGGACCATGGCCATTTCCCGCTCGATGCCGTCGATGGGGGCTTTCCAGAGGCTAAGCGGTTTGTCGTAACCCTGCACTTCCACCTGCACGGCGGCGCGCGGCAGAAGGCTCGGCGGAAATCGGGTGATCTCGGCTTCCGGTTTCAGCGATGACATGGCGGCCCAGACGACCGGGATGAGGACGGCGAGCGTGCCGCCGATGAGCCAGACCCATGACAGGATATCGGTAAGGCCGATCCGGCCGGGGCGGCGGGTGCGTGTGAGGAAGGAGACAGCGTTGGACATGGTCAGGACTCCATCTTTTTGCCGAGGCGCAATTGCACGAGCGTCAGCGCGAGAAGCACAAGGCCCATGAGAACCGAGGCGGCTGACGCAAGGCCGAATAGCCTCAGATCGCTGCCGAAGGCCATCTGGTAGATATATTGCACCACGAATGTATTGGCCGTGCCCGGCCCGCCGCCATTGGTCAGAACCCATGCCTCGTCAAAGATTTGCACCGAGCGGATCATAAGGAGGATGAGCACGACGAGCAGGTTGGGCCCGAGCAACGGCAGGGTGATGCGCAGCAGTGTGCGCCGGGGCGAGGCGGCGTCGATGGCGGCGGCTTCATAGAGGTCCTTCGGGATGGCCTGAAGGCCGGCCAGCAGGATCAGCGTATAAAAGCCCATGTGGAACCAGACGGAGACCACCACGACGAAGAACCGCGACCAGCCGACATCCAGCAGGAAGATTTCCGGCGGCACGCCGAGCATCTGGAAAAAGGCGTTGAGCAGGCCGTTGCGGTCGAGGAACCATTTCCAGATGAGGCCGATGACGACGGGCGACAGCAGGACCGGATAAAAGAACATGGCGCGGAAGAAACCGCGCGCGGCAATCGCCCGGTTGAGGATGAGTGCGGTGATGAGCGCGACCAGCAGCGTGGCGATGACGTTGAAGCCGACGAACCACAGCGTGTTCCAGATCGCCGTCCAGAACAGCGATTCCCGGCAGCTTCCGGGGTCCATGTAGCTCTGGCAATCCAGCAGCTTGCCGAAATTTTCCAGCCCGACAAAGGGGCGGTCGGTGATGAGAAGTTCGGTGCCGCCGGTAAAGGCGTAACCGACGGCAATCGCAATCGGCAGGAAGGTGAAGATGCCGAAGAGAACGAGGTTCGGCATCAGGAAAATATAGGGCATGCGCCTTTTGCCGATCAGCCGCTCGATGAAGTTGAGCGGCACTTCGGCAATTGCCATCACGGCATCGAGCGCACGGTCGGACAGTCTCGCAAGCTTCGGATTGGCCATGCTAACCCCTCCCTTCGCTGTCGAGGCGCGGCAGCGCCAGTTCGGTGGCGGGATCGAAGACATGCACCTTTTCCCGCGCCGGCATGATCTTCAGTACCGAGCCGGAAGCGGGGGCGAAATGGCCCGCCTGATGCACGATGATCTGTTCTTTCTCTCCCTGGAGATTGCCGTAGAGATAGGTCTCTGTGCCGAGGCTTTCGTGATACTGCACCTCGAAGGGCAATCCTCGATCCGCGATGGTGAAATACGAGGGGCGTATGCCTGCCAAAACCGCCTGCCCGGGGCTGACGGCTGCCGGATCGACAAGGCAGGGCAGTGACACACCGTAGCCGGCGTCGATGGCGATGCTACCGTCGCTGCCCTTGGTGATGTTGCCCTTGAGGATGTTCATGCGCGGCGAGCCGAGGAAACCGGCGACGAAGAGATTGCGCGGATTGTCGAAAAGCTCGAGCGGGCTGCCCACCTGCTCGATGCGCCCGGCGCGCAGCACCACGATCTTGTCGGCCATGGTCATGGCTTCCACCTGATCGTGGGTGACATAGATCATCGTCGTCTTGATATCGCGATGCAGGCGGGTGATTTCGGCGCGTGTCTGCACGCGCAGCGCCGCATCGAGATTCGATAGCGGCTCATCGAACAGGAAGATGTCAGGCTCGCGCACGATGGCGCGGCCGATGGCGACGCGCTGGCGCTGGCCGCCGGAAAGCTGTTTCGGCTTGCGGTCGAGATAGGGTTCGATGGCGAGCATGCGCGCCGCCTCGTTGATGCGGCTTTCGATTTCCGCCCGCTTGAAACGCAGGTTTTCAAGGCCGAAAGCGAGGTTCTTGCGTACGCTCATATGCGGATAAAGTGCGTAGGACTGGAAGACCATGGCGATCTTACGCTCGGCGGGCGACAGCGCGCTGACATCGCGCCCGCCAATGCCGATGGTGCCGGAGGTGACGTCCTCGAGACCGGCGATGATGCGCAGCAGCGTCGATTTTCCGCAGCCCGAGGGGCCGACGAAAACGACGAACTCGCCGTTCTCGATCTGAAGATCGATATCATGCAGCACATGAACGGCGCCGAATGCCTTGTTGAGATTTTCGAGTTTCAGACTTCCCATCACCTGCTCCCTTCGGACAAGTTCGTCGTCGCGACGATCTCTTGGCTGTTCCAGCCCTCAGGCAAGGGCGTCGTTCTTTTAATGGCGACATCATGCGCCGCAAATCCTTCCACGCCGGCAAGATAGACCGCCGGCATTCCACCGGGATAATCCTCCATTCCGACGATCCTGCCCTCAGCATCCTGCGTCCAGGCATTGGCGCGGCCGGCGGCATGGGGGCTTGGCGCAATATCCGCATTAGTTGGGCGCAGATCGTATTGCAGGCCGGTGCCGAGCTTGCCCGGCTGCTGCGACAGCGTGATGCGCTCCAGCCGGACATTGTGAATGCCGGCCTTCGATGTGGCGACGAGGTTGATCGCGCCTTCCATCGAACCGCTCAAGTCTTCCACGACCAGATTGTCGACGCTGCCGGCCTGACGCTCGGGGCGGCGGTCGACGACGGTGACGGTGACCGCTTCACCCGAACCCCAGAAGCCGCCCGGCGTTTCGTGGCATTCGGTCTCGATCCTTGAAAAGCGGATGTTGCGCATCGCGCCGCCATCACGGGAGAAAAGGCCGATGCCGCGATTGGACTGGACGATTTTGCAATCCTCGAACACGACATTGGTGAAATTGCCGAAGGATTCCGTGCCGAGCTTCAGCGCGCAGCTCATGCTGGAAACGGTGCAGCGGCGAACGGTGATATCGGCGCAGGCTCCCACCGCCTTGCCATCCGGCCCGGCGCTGGTCTTCAGGCAGATGCCGTCATCGGCGGTCGAGATGAAGCAATCCTCGATCAGGGCGCGCCGGCAGGCATCGAGCACAATGCCGTCGGTATTCGGCAGGCGGCGGTCGTTTTCGATGCGCAGATTGCGGAAATGAAGATCTTCGCAATCGACCATATGCAGCGTCCACATCGGCGAACCGCTGACGGAGAGGTTTTCAAGGCGCACGTTGCGGCAGCTTTCCAGCACCATCACGCGTGGGCGTTTTTTTGCCGGGACATAGGTGCCCATGGTCTTGTCGTCGCCGACGATGAAGTTTTCACCGCCGGCCTCGATGCGGCCGGGGCCGGTGACGGCGATGTCATGCGCACCCCTGGCAATGATCATGCCGCGATCGGAGTCTTCGGCAATCACCGAAACCCGGGTGAGGGCATAGGCGTCGTAATCGGAAACGGGGGCAAGCACCGCATCTTCGGCAAGGTGCAGTTCCACGCCGCTTTTGAGATGGAGGCCGGCGCTGACATGACGCCCGGCCGAGAGAGACACGCGCCCGCCGCCTGCGGCTGACGCGGTGTCGATAGCCTGCTGGATGGCTGCCGTGGCATCAAGGCCACCCGCCGCGACTGTGATGTCCTGACTGATGTTCATGATGCTCACGATGCCTTTGGCCTTTTCAGAAAAACGTCGATCAGGAGCAGCATCGTCAGCGCCTGCCCATAGGGCGTGGGCAGATTGGGAATGCGGCGGTAGAAATCGAGATCGTGGCCCATCGGCGTGCCGTCGGAAACGCCGTGGACGACGCCTTCATCGTCGATATTGCCAAGCACCGCCTTCAGCGCGCGTTCCGCATGCGGGCGATTTTCTTCGCCGAGAATGCCGGCCTCGATGCCGCGCAGAATGCCATAGGCGATACCGGCCGTTGCCGATGTTTCCACCGGGGAGGTCGGGTCATCGAGCAGCGTGTGGAACATGCCGTCCTCGCGCTGATATTGGCGCAGCGACCGCACCTGGCTTGCCAGCACATTGGCGAGGAAACGCCTGTCCTTTTCGCCAAGCGTCGGCACCAGTTCGAAGAGTTCGGGAATGGCGACGGTGATCCAGGAATTGCCGCGCGCCCAGAAGGCGTCAGCGAAATTATGGCGTCCGTTGAAGGTCCAGCCGTGATACCAGAGCCCGGTGACGGGGTCCGACAGATAACGCGTATGGATCATGAACTGGTAGACCGCCTCGTCGATCCAGTCCTGACGTTTGCAGACGACGCCGGCGCGGGCGAGGAACAGACATGCCATGAACAGCGTGTCGTCCCAGAGTTCGCCCTCATTCAGCCGCTCCTTGACGACATGCTGGAAGCCGCCATCTTCGGTTTTCGGCAATTGATGCACCAGCCAGTCGGCCCAGTCTTCCACCAGCGCCCGGAAATCCGGCCGATCGACATGTTCGGTGAGGATGACAAGCGGCAGCATCGGAGCGGAGCTGTTGATCTGGCGCGGCGGCAGGCCTCGTTCGATCTGCCAGCCATACCATGTCACGAGGTCGTCAAGCGCCTTCCGGTCGTTGGCGGCGAGCGCCCGGCGCAGGAAGCCGTAAAGGCCGACGCCCACTTCCCAGTCCCACTCATCGAACTGGATCTTGCCATCGGAACTGCCGCTGACCAGACCTTCCTGAATGCCCTTGAGGCGGCTGAAGGCGGCGGCGACATTGTCGATCGTCGTCCTGAGAGTGTCTTTTTCCATGCTTGGCTGGTTCATCTGTCAATTCCGCTTAGGAGTAGAATGGTTGTGCCGCGCCGCCCGATGCGGGGTCGGCACTGTCGAAGGTGATTTCCGGCTGGGGCTGGTCGTGGTCGAAGGCCATGGCCTGCCCGCCAATGGTGAATGCGCCGTCCCAGGTCAGGGTAAGCTCAGCTCCGCCCGGCGGCGTGACCGAGAGCAGGCGGCTTTCGGCATCGAAGGTGATCTGCGTGGCGAGGATTTTTTCCCGAAAACGGGCAAACTCCGGGACATCCCCGCAGCCGATGATGCCGACCCAGCCGGCGCGGCGGCCGGGCGATCTGATCTCGCGGTCGGCGGTGGCGCCTGCGCTGATGGGCTGAAGCCCGTTGGTCGCATAAAGCGCGGCAAAGCCGCGGCCCGAGCGGATGATGAGCCAGTTGCCCTCCGTCAGAACCTCGTCCAGCCCGTCGCGGCCGAGATAGGCATGGGTCCAGTCGTTGCGGTGATCCTGCGTATCGAAGATCAGCATCGCCAGATCGCGATGTTGCGCCACGCGCGGCAGGATGCCGCTTCCCGCCCAATAGGAGGGGCGCTGGCTGCCCCACGGATCGTCTTCGCCCGGATGATTGACCCAGAGCCGCGCCATCGGGTGGCCGGCAAGCTTGATGTCCATGACGTGCTGCTGGTGGCCCTTGCGGCCGGTCTTGTGATCGACAACGGTGGAAAGCTGGGCGGCCTCGTTCTTGAACAGCACGAGCTTTCCGGGCTCCAGCCCCTGCGCATACCGCGCCTCGACCATACGGCCGCTTGTCAACTGTGAAAGGGCGGTGAGATGCGCCGGCGGCAGGTAATCGCCGCAGCAGAACATCGGCAGCGAGGCAACGCCATTGTTCAGCCAGCCCTGACCGAAGGCGACCTGCGCAAAGGGCGCCAGTTCCGTTAGCGGCCCGGCGCGCAGCTCCTTGTCATAAGCCCGCCCTTGCGAACCGGAGGGAACGCCGCCGAGCGTATGCAGCGCGATCATTTCGAAAATGAGATCGATCTGATGGCGCGCGCGGGCGGCAAGCTCCGGTCCCGCCCAATGTTCGATGGCGAGAAGGCCGATGAAATCCACCGGATAATAGGCAGCCGAATTCCACTCGGCCAGTCCGTGCGCCGCGACGCTGTCGAACCAGCGCTCCAGCCGGTCGGCGGCCAGCGCCGCCTGTTCTCTGCCGGTGCGGCCGGAGGCGGTGAAGAGGGCATCCGGCAGATACTCGCCAGCCAATAGCTGGCTGGTGTGGAAGCAGAGAACATGGTTCTCGCTCCAGAACCACATGACGTCATTGCCCGGTTCGTCCACCCAGTAACGATAGCCGAGGATCGAGGCATCGATCCGCGCCCGCATCTCTGCCGGCAGGCGGTCACCATAGGCGCGCACCAGCCACAGAAGCGGGATCATGACGAAATCGGAGCAGTCTTCCCGCCGATCGATGGAATGCAGCGTTGCATCGACGATGCCGCCGATCGTCTCGATGTCATCGCTGCCGGTGGCGACCATCGCCAGCGCGCGGCCGATGCGCCAGGCGCCGAAACGGGCGCTGAAGGAGAGTGCGGCTTTCTTTCGCTCGTGGATATCGGCATTGTGTGCTTCCGGTGCGATATCATGCATGAAAGCGGCGTCGATGACGCGGGTTACCGTTCCCGCTCCCGAACCCATGGTGATTTTGACGCCGTGATATCCGTCCGAAATGCCTGTCGTTCCGGGGATCGTCAGTGAGGATTGCCCGGCCTTCAGCACGGTATCCACTTCCGCAAGCGAAGCGCGCTCATGCCCATGGCTTTTGACGGCGATGTGCACGGGCAGGTCGTTCGCAGGTGCGGCCCCGAAGACCAGTTCGAGGGCCGTGCCGGAAAACACGTCCCGCGCCGGGCGAACATCGCGCACCAGCGCGGCGAGACGCTTCGTCTCCTCGCGGTCGAGCGGCACGGGCAGCACGACGGTTAGCGGCGTAGGATCGATTACCTCAAGCTCGAAGAACCAGATGATGTCGCGTTCCGCCAGATCCTCGCAGAGCAGCAGCACCTCGTTGTCGCCGGCCGCGAGATCGAGCGTGATGTCACGGCTGCTTTCGACATTGCGGATGAAAGGTTCGAAACGGACCTGTTCGACGCCGCCGACCCAGATGCGGACGCCGCCGCAGGTACGCAGCCGAAAATGCGCCTGTCTTGCCGCATCGCTGCGGAAGGTGCCCTTCAGCCAGCGCTGCACATGGGTGGGAACATGCCAGAAACCGGTGAATTCGACGCGGCGATTGGAACCCGGCAGGTTGAGGTGCGATACCGGCCAGCTGGTATCGGGTGCGATATCGCGGCCGATCATGGTCTGCTGGAAGGCCTTGCGGCAGGGCAGGTCGCCCACATCCACGAAACCGTTGATGAAACGATAGTTCACGCGGTCTTCGGCGGGGGCTGCGGTGCCGGGAAACGACGTCTCCACCAGATCGGAGACGATCCAGGCGGTCACCGTTTCGCCGTTTGCGACGGTATATGTCGGCTGCGACGCGTTCGCCGCAAATGGTCCATCCGTCATAATGGATCGCCTCCCGTCGATCTTTATGAAATTATTTTCACAAACCGATTTTCGCTTTTCCGCGTCGATTTGTGCGATTTATGTAAAACAAACAGCTTGACGTTTATTCTGTCAAGCCGCAAAACATTATAAATCGAATTAAGCAGAGGAGCTTCCGTTCGATTTATGAAAATGTTTTCATTGGGAGGATGAGCATGATGAAATTGTTTTCGGGCGTCAGCGCCCTTGTAGTGGCCTCTGTCGCCGGTCTTGCGACGGCCCAGGCCGAGACCCGCACGATTACTTTCCTTTTTACGGATGACGACCAGGGTTATGTGCAGCGCATGTCGGAACTCAGCAAGGAGTTTGAGACGGCCAATCCGGGTGTGAAGATCAATTTCGTATCTTCGGGTTATGACGCGGTTTCCAAGCAGCTGCCGGTGCAGCTTGCGGTGGGCGAAGGTCCTGATATCGCCAAGATCACCGACTGGCAGCTTGCGCCCTATTATCTCGACATGCGCCCCTATATGAAGGATGCGGAAGCCTTTGCGAAGCTGCATGGTTCCAGCCTCAACCAGCTTCGCCTGCCCAATGTCAACGATCCGCAGTCGATCAACGGTTACATGGCGTCGCAGACGCTGAACCTGCCCTTCGTCAACAAGACCCTGTTTGAGCAGGCGGGCGAACCCTTGCCCGGCCCGACCGCCAAGTTCAGCGAGATCGTCGAGGCTTCCGCCCGTGTCGCCAAGGCGACGGGCGTGCAGATTCCCTTCACCATGGACCGTTCCGGTCACCGCTTCTCCGGCGGCGCCTTTGCTTACGGCGCGACCTATGTGAAGGACGGCAAGTTCAGCTTCCCGGACGATGCGGCGAAAAAATATATCGCCGATATCTATTCATGGACGCAGAATGGCAGCTTCCCCAAGGAAATGTGGGGTGCGGCCGGCGGTTCGCAGTACAAGAACATGGGTGACGAGTTCGTCAACGGCAATGTCGTGACCTATCTGGCCGGCAACTGGATGGTCAATCCGTTCCAGAACAAGATCGGCGACAGTTTCGAATGGACGGCGATCAACGCGCCCTGCGGCGAGGCCGGATGCTACGCCATGCCCGGCGGCACCGCCATTGTCGGCTTCAAGCGCACCAAATATCCGGAAGATGTGGCTCACTTCATCGAATTCCTCGGCTCCGAAAAGGTGCAGCGGGAAATCGCCGAGAACTACGTCATCCTGACCGGCGCGGAGATCGTCGATCCGCAATACAAGCTGAAGAGTGAAGACGCCAAGGCGGCGATGAAGGTGTTCCTCGACAACAAGAAGAACGTGCCGCAAGCGGCTCGCGATTTCGAACGCGCCAAGGGCGGCAGCGCCATGTATCAGCAGATCGTGCAGCGCATGAGCCAGCTCATCGTCGGCGAGTTGACGCTCGACCAGACCTACAAGGTTCTGGAAGATGACGTCGCCAAGATCAACGAGGCCGTCGCGGTCAAGAAATAACGGCCCGACCGTCCGCCTCCGGCGGAATGATGAAGCTCTCGAACGATATGCCCGGAGCGGTGCTCCGGGCATACCGCGCCGTTTCCTTCCGAAGGCGGCGCATTTTCGCTGGAGGAATTGCCGCAGGGAGCCGTTCCCGGCAACCCATCGAAAAACTGAAATACGCTCCGTTTAAACCTGACGATGAGGCGCGCGGAACGCCGCGCCGCCTGTTTTCGTCACGCGTCACTCGCTGAAAATCATAGGATTCGTCATGGCCAGACTGAAGATGTCGTCTTTTCTTTCCGCACGCTCGAGCCTGCTCGCCTCCGTCGCATTGCTGGTTCTGGTTCCGGGCGCGCAGGCGTTCGATCGCACCGGCCCGGCAGGTGAGGGTTATGCCATCACGGTGCCGGAACCGACGGCAACATATCCGCTGCCTCTTGCCGACAATTATCGCAACCAGACCGGCAAGAATGAGAAGGGCGAGGCGGTTCGCGCCTATGATGACCGGGACAACCCGATCATCGAAATCCTCTCCGGTTTCAACCGCATCTGGACGCTTGGCGATGAAAAATGGGCGGATGGCGGGGCCAATGGCGATGGTCCGGCGGATTTCAGCCATGTGAAGATCGTCGATCCCGCCGTCTGGCAGGAGAACATGCGTTACGTGCTGTCCGTGACCGGCGAGAACCGCACCCGCGCCGCCGCTTTCGAAGCCTATATGAATGATCGCCGTTCGCAGGGTTACAGCGTCATCGACGGTATGGGGCCGCTTGCCGCCTGGTATCGCGAAGGGGCGGGCGCAACGACGACGATCAATCATACGCTCGCTGATTTCGACCCGAACGAGGTCATCGCCCGCAAGGAAGATGACAAGGGCACCGAGGCGGGTGCAGCCGATAGCGAGCTGAAGGATTTCGTCGCCTTCATGAAGGTGATACGCGGCCCGGAGGGCACCACGTCGCCGGCGAAATATTTCTATTCCACACCACGGCCCTGGCGCATGAACGACAAAGGCGAGGTGATCGAGACCGGCAAGGAAACGATTGGCGACCGCAGCTTCGAAAGCCATGAGAGCGATCCGGGCGTCATCGTGCCGGCGCTGAAATATGCGCGGGAAAATCGCGGGCGCGGCAAGGATGGCGGTTTTCCGAGCGGGCACACCAATGCCGCCTATCTGGCCGCCATTGCCTATGCCTATGCTGTGCCGGAGCGCTTTTCCGAATTGCTGACGGCTGCCTCCGAACTCGGCGAGAGCCGCATCGTAGCCGGTATGCATTCGCCGCTCGACGTGATTGGCGGCCGCATCACCGCAACCGCCATGGCCGCCGCCATGTTGCAGGACCCGAAAAATGCCGAGGTGAAGAAGGCCGCGCATGCGGCCTTGCAGGCCTATTTCACCAAACGCCTGCCGCAGGGCCAGTCGCTCATTGATTTCGCCCATGGCGCAAAGCCGGATGTCGACCAATTTACCGATGCGGCGAAGAACGGGACGGATTATCGCAGGCGCATGACCTATTCCTTCAGCCGCGACAGGGCCGCAGGCGATGCGCCGATGGTGGTGCCGAAGGGGGCGGAGGTCCTGCTGGAGACACGTTTGCCCTATCTCGATGCCGCCCAGCGCCGCGCCGTGCTGTTTTCCACCGGCATCGAGGCCGGTTATCCGCTGCTGGATGACAGCAATGGCTGGGGCCGCATCAATCTGGTCGCTGCCGCCAGCGGTTACGGCGCGTTTGACGGCGATGTCGAGGTGACGATGGATGCTGCCGCCGGCGGGTTCAATGCGGCGGACAGATGGACGAACGATATTGCCGGGGCCGGGCGTCTCGTCAAATCCGGCAGCGGAGCGCTGACGCTCGGCGGCCATAACAGCTATGGCGGCGGCACCATTCTCAGGGAGGGAACGCTGGTGGCGTCGTCCGTCGATGCGCTTGGAACCGGCGGCGTGCTGGTCAGCGGCGGCACGCTTTCGCTCGGCGGAGAGACGGATCTTGTCATCGGCGGCGATTATACGCAGTCGGGCGGCGCGCTGGCGGTCGACCCGCAGAAGGCTGCGCTTCGGATCAAGGGCAATGCGGTGCTGGATGGCGCGACGCTGAAGCTCGCTTTCGATGGCGGCGCGCCGGCCGCCGGCACGCGGTTCGACGTGATCTCCGCCAACGGCCTGACCGGGACATTCGCCACGATAGATGCGGGCAATGTGAAGCTGCGGCCGGTCTATACCGGCTCGGCACTGTCGGTGGTGGTCGAATAGGCCGATGCAAGAGGCCGGCCGGGCGCGGTTTAGGCCGCCGCGCCCTGAGGTTCGGTTCAAGAGTTCTGCCGTTGCATCAGCAGGAAGATGACCGGTGCGGCGAGCACCGAAACGACGGCGGCAATGATGAAGGAGGCCTGATAGCCGAATTTTTCGGCGATCGCGCCTGCGCCCAGCCCGCCGATCATGCCGACAACGCCATCCATGCACTGGAACAGGGTGAAATCGACCCCGGCCTGCCGCGGGTCGGACCAGCCCATGAAGCAGGCGTAAAGCGCGACGAAGCCGATGGACATGATGCCCGACGAGCTTGCCACCGCAACCGCCATGACGACCCATTGCGAAATATCGCGATGAACGCTGAAATAGGCGAAAAGGCACAACAGCGCCGTCTGCACGAAGATGGCGATGAGCAGGATTCGTGACGCACCGTAGAGGCGTACCAGCGTTCCGCCGAGCAGCGCGCCGGCGAAACCGACGATCATGCTGCCCACGCCATTCAGCGCGCCGATGGTGGCGAGATCGAAGCCGTAATCGACCAGGAACGGGCCGAGCATTGCCAGACCCCATTTCTGCGCGGCGACATAAACAGCCGCGACCAGAAGGCCGGTGCGGACTTCCCGTCGCTTGAGCGCATTTTTGATCGATGGCAGGTGGTCCCGTGTTTGCGTGACCGTTCTTGCCGCCGGGCCGAGCAGGAAGGGGAGCGCGAGCAGGATGACCAGCCCGGCCATGACCAGCGTGGCGCTCGTCCAGCCGGCGCGCTCCACCAGCACCAGAAACAGGCCGGCGCCGATGGCGGAGCCGAGATAGGAGCCGCCCACCTGTGCGGCATTGCCCCAGCCATGATGCTCTTCCGCCAGCGTTTCGACCGCATAGCCGTCGCAGGCGATGTCGACTGTCGCCGTCACCAGCGCGATCACCGACAGGATGGCGATTGCGACGGAAACCGGCGACGGGCCGGTGAAGGCAAGAACGGCGAGGCCGCAGGCGCAGGCGGCGATACCCGTGCCGACGATCACCCGCGACCGGTTCCTGCCGACGGGCGGCAGCCGGTAACGCTCCACATGCGGCGACCAGAGGAATTTCAGCGCCCAGGGCAGAACGACGAGATAAAGCAGGCCGATCTGGTCCAGCGGCAGCCCGGCGGTTCTGAGCACCGCCGGCAGGCCGAGAAAGGTCAGCCCGCCAATCACGCTCTGGCCGACATAAAGCCCGCCGACCGCCACGAAGACGGCGGCCGGCGACGGCTTGGTTGTGGCAGGGTTCTGCTGCAGCATCAGAAGCGATACCGGATGCTGCCGACGACCTTGCGGCCTTCGTCGTAATAGCAGAAGCCCGTGGTGCAGACCTGTTTCACCTCGTCGAGAAGGTTGGTGGCATTGATCTGCAGTTTCACGCCTTCCAGCGAGGGCAGGGCCTTGCCGAGATCGTAGCGCAGCGAGGCGTCGACGAAGGTGCGGGCCTCGTTGTCGAGAATGGGCGTGTGCTGGTTGTCGCCGAAACTCGACCCGACATAACGCAGGCCCGCGCCGATGCCGAGACCTTCAAGCGCGCCGCTCTGGAACTCGTAATCGGCCCACAGCGAGAAGGTGTGATAGGGCGAGGAATTGAGCTGCTTGCCCACCGTTTCCGACGTCAGTTTGGTGATTTCAACGTCGTTGTAGGAATAGGAGCCGATGAGGCTCCAGCCATTGTCGAGCGAGGCCGTGGCTTCGAGTTCCACGCCGCGCGAGCGCAGGTCGAGCTGGCGCAGCAGGTTGATGCCGGATGAGGTCTCGTAGACCGTCGCATTGTCCTGATCGAGATTGAAGAAGGCGGCGCTCAGCAGGGCGTTATATTGCGGCAGGGCATATTTCACGCCGAGTTCATATTGCTTGCCGACCGTCGGCTGCGCCTGGCCCGTTACCGTTCCCGTGGTGATGATGACGCCCGGATTGGCGACGAAGGAGGTGCCGTAGCTGACATAGGGCATAACGCCGCTGTCAAAGACATAACCGAGGCTGGCGCGGCCGGTCGTCTTGGTTTCATCGCCGTCATAGGTGGGAGCCGTTGCGTCTCCGACGGTCTGGGCCTGATATTCGGTGTCCAGCCAGTCGTGGCGGATGCCGGCCGTCAGGCGCCAGCGGTCGATTTCGACCTGATCCTGCGCATAGATGCCGAGCGTGTTCATCCGCTGGGTCAATATCAGCGATACATCCGGCACATAGGTATAGGTGTCGGTGAACAGGCCCGGCCCGCTGCCCTGTTTCGAGGTGTAGGACATGTGGCTGAAGTCGATACCGGTCAGCAGCGTATGTTTCGCAGGGCCGGTGTCGAATTCTGTCTTCAGGTAATTGTCGGCGGAGACGCCTTCATTTTCCTCGATGGTGATGCCGGGATAGTTGGCGAAGACCCATTGCTGGTCGGCCGAAAGGGCCGAATAACGCGCCTTGCTGTAGAAGGTGACGTTGTCGTTGATTTCATGCTCGAACTCATAGCCGATACGCCATTGTTTCTGCTCGAAATCATTAAAACGGGAATCGCCGCCATAAACCGGCGTCGCGCCGATCGACTTGCCGTCGCTGCCGTAATTGTTGATGTATCCCCAGGTGCCGCCTGTGGTGCTGTCCATATATTCGCCGAGCAGCGTCAGCTTGGTGCCGGCATCCGGCTGGAAGGTGAAGGCGGGCGCGATGAACAGCCGGTCGTCCTTGATGGCGCTGATTTCGTTGCGGCCGTCGCGGGCCACCCCGGTCAGGCGGTAAAGCATGGTCTTCTCGTCATCGACGGCGCCGGAAAGATCGAAAGCGCCCTGCACGCGACCGAAGGAGCCATATTGCAGCTCCACCTCGCGCAGCGTCTCTTCGGTCGGGCGTTTCGAAATGATATCGACGATGCCGCCGGAGCTGCTGGCACCATAGATGGAGGCGGCCGGGCCGCGCAGGATGGAAACCGCTTCCACGCCATAGGGCTCGAGCCGGGCGCTGCCGTTCTGGCTGCTGACCTGCCGCAGGCCATCGCGGAAAATCCCGGTGGTGCTGAGATCGGTGCCGCGCACCTTGAAGGCGTCGAAACGCGGCTCCGCGCCATATTGGCCGATGCGCGCGCCGGGCGTGTAGTTCAGCGCTTCCGAGAGGTTCTGCGGCTTCAGGTCATCGAGCTGCTTGCGGCTGACCGTGGTGATAGACTGGGCGGTTTCGGCAACCGGCGTATCGGTCTTGGTGGCGGTGCGGCCGGATTTGCCGACATAGCCATTGCTCTGGATGATGCCCCTGGCGCCTTCAAGGCCGGTGCCCTGCACGGTGATCGGCGCAAGCAGGGTGCTGCCGGCGGCAGCCGAGCCGCCGCTTTCGCCGGTCTGGCTGGCGGGATCGAAAATGCGGACGGTGTTGCCGCCGGCCAATGCATAGTTCAGTCCCGATCCGGCCAGAAGCCCGCTGACGGCCGCCGATACGCTGAGCGTGCCCTTGACGCCGGCCGTGCTGCGACCCCTGGTGATCGCGGAGGGGTAGACCATGCGCAGATTGGCCTGGCGGCCGAAGCTGAGAATGGCGTTTTCCAGCGGTCCTGCGGGAATGGAGACGGTGACGGTGGCAGGTGCGCCGCTTGCGGCGGGCGGTGTCTGCGCGCTGGCGGTCGTGGCGCCCGGACCTGCGGCGACGATACCCCCGATGATCGCCGTCGTCGTCAGCCAGAACCAGCCGCGTGCCTGCTTGCCCAAATTCATGTCATTCCCTCTCACTCGTGATCTCATGCCCCCCGCTGAAACGGGTCCTGATTGCCTAGAGTGAAAAGGCGTGCCGACTCCTGACGTCGGATTTGCGAAAAAAAGTTATTTTATCGCGAGCGGACGAAAACCAGCATTCCGGAAAGCCGCGATACCGAAACGGGAAGGCTTTCTTCGAGAATGGTGAGCGCCTGATCCGTGTCCTTGAGGTCGAAGATGCCGGAGACGTGCTGCCTCGCCGCCGCCTCATCGAGGATGACGATGCGGCCCCGGCGATATTGCGAGAGAATATCGAGAACCTCGCGCAGCGGCTGGCCGGAAAAGACGAGCTTGCCTTCGCGCCAGGCCATGCTGTTGGCGACATCCTTGCGGGCGCGCACTAGCCGGCCGTCGCCGCCAAGGGTCACGGCCTCTCCCGGCGTGAGCACGGCGATCTCGGCGCCTGTGGTTACCTCCACCCGGCCTTCCTCCACCTGCACCTCCTGCGGCAGCGCGCCATTGCCGGTGCGCACCGAATAATGGGTGCCGAGCGCCTTTGCCGTCAGTGCTCCATCCTCGACGATGAAAGGCCGCTCCGGGTTTTTGGCGACATCGAAATAAGCTTCGCCGCGAAGAAGGGTGATGCGCCGTTCCTTTTGCGAATAATGAACCGCAACCGCCGTGTCGGTGTTCAGGCTGATGCGGCTGCCGTCTTCCAGCGAAAGCATGCGTGTTTCGCCGATTTCGGTGTAATAATCCGCCTGCCAGCGGTCCTTCAATCCGCTTTTCTCCGCAAAAAGCGCCGCAAGCCCGATGAGGCAGAGACCGGCAACACCCGCCAGCATTGCCCGGCGAGGTCCACGCCGTTTTCGCTGTTCAACCGGCGCAAGCTCTATATCGCCAAGCTCGCCCCAGAGGCTCTGCATGTCCTCATAGGCGCTAGCATGGGCGGCATCGGCCCGCAGCCAGACATGAAACGCCTCGCGCTCCGCTTCCGTCGCGTCTCTGGATTGCATGCGCGCCACCCAAAGCGCGGCCTCTTCGGCCAGAGCGTCATCGGTCAAGCCGTTATCCTTCAGACCGTCCGGGCGCTTGTTCATGTCCTGATCTGCCGTTTGTTGCGTGCTGAGATGTGGTCCTTTTCCCTTATAGAGTGAAAAAGGATGCGAACACCTGATGCCGGTCTACATTTTTATTTGCGCGCGAACCTGACGGCAGTGCAGCAGCGCCTTGATGATGTGTTTTTCCACCATGTTGCGGGAAATGCCGAGACGGGCGGCGATTTCGCCGTTGGAATGGCCATGCAGGCGGCTGAGCACGAAGACCTGCTGGCAACGCTTGGGCAGGGCCTCGATGGCCCGCGCCATCAAAATAAGGTGCTGGCGCCCGGCGACGATCCGCTCCTGCCCCGGCTCTTCGCAGGCAACGGCAAAGCCCGCTTCGTAAGGTGCAAATAGCGGCCGCTCGCGCGACTGGCGAATGGCGGTCAGGCGGGCGACGGACCGGGCGATCTGGAAGAGATAGGCCTGTGGATTGTCGATCAGCGTCGCATGAGAAACCTCCAGCGCCCGCAGCAGGGTTTCCTGCATGGCGTCGGCGGCGTCTTCCCGGTTCTGCAAGCGCCGGCGGAAAAACCGCATCAGGCGGCTTTCCTCCTCGGCATCGAGAACCTGTAACAGGGCTTTGCTCATCAATCGACCCGGTGACGTATTGGCTTGGCGCATGAAGCAGCCGGATATGCTGCGTCATGTCGCGATAAACATGATAGTTGTAATCATATTTATCGCCTTCGGATGCAAGCTGCCAACCAGTAAAAAACCGGGGGCGAAATCAGGCTCACGTTTCCGTGATGATTGTTGCGGGATTACATCAGCCCGCTTGGGCTGAGCTACAGGAAATAGCGCACCCTGAGCGGCAGCAGCGCCGCACCCATGGCCGAGGGATCGCCCTGGGTCTCGCTGAGAACCAGTTTCGCCTCCTTCGGGCCGACACCGTAACGATGTTCGCGCCGGGAGGGCATGTGCGCACGTTCGATCATCATCCGGCCAAGCGCGCGCGGCAATTGCCCACCAAAGACGATGGCCTGCGGATCGAGAACCGCGATCAGGCTTGCCACCAGCCTGTCCACCTGCGGCATGGTTTCGCTCAACCATTCCTCGACGCCCGGCCATGCGGGGTCGAACTGCTGATAGAGCGGTTCGATCGAGTGGATGTCGACGCCGTTTTTCTGCAACGTCGTGATCAGGTATTGCAGGGCGGGCCGTTTGGGCGATTCATCCGGGCTGTATATGCCGCTGAATTCGCCGGCATTGCCGTGAAAGCCGTGAAACGGCTGGCCGCCGAGGATCAGTCCGCCACCGAAACCGTAGTTGAACGACAGATAGGCGAAGGTCTGGCACCAGGAGCCCACGCCGCGAAGGCTTTCACCGATTGCGCCGGTGGTGGCATTGTTCTCCAGCCAGACCGGCAGGCGGAACCGTTTCTCAAGGATCGGCTTCAGGTCCATCAGCGACCAGTCGCGCAGGGGCTCCGGCGCATTGAAGGCGCGGTCCTCAGACACGAAAAAGCCGGACATGGAAAAACCGAGGCCAAGCAGGCGCTCGCGCGGGATGCCGTGTTCCGGGAGCAGCCGTTCGAGGGCCTGCGACAATGCGGCGAGCGTTATCTCCCGGTCTTCCGGAAGCATCTTCAGTTTTTCCTCGACGACCACGTCGCAGCGGAGATCGGCGATGCAGATCACCACGGAGTCGGTGTTGATGGAAATGCCGAGCGAATAGGCCGCTTCCGGCACCAGTTCGATGGTGGGGCTCGGCTGGCCGCGTGTGCCCTTGAGCGGCGCCCCGGTTTGCAGAAGCCCGCGCTCCAGCAGGCCTTCGATCAGCCGGTGCACGGATTGCTGGGTCAGGTTGGTGTGGCCGGTGATCGATGCGCGGGCGATGGGGCCGTGGCGGCGGATGATATCGAGAACGAGGCGCTCATTCTCGCTGGCAAGCGGCTGGCGGTCGAAACTCTGGGGCTGGGTCTGATCCATGGTCATCGCTCTGGATAATGGCTGTGCTGGGCGGCGGCAATGCGGACCACCGTGGCTGACATAATTTTTCATGGATCCTGTTATAAATATTACACTATGAGTGTATTAAATCCAGACGGTCAACAACCGGTTCGCAGGAGCCGCCTTGGCCGTGGGCACGGGGAAAGTCTGACCCCGGCAACCAGCGCCGGTAAACACAACGTCTGAAAGTGAAAATCATGCATCAAACCCTTGCCGCCTCCCGAGATACCTCCAGCCCCTGCAATGTCCTTGCGCTCTGCTCGCGCGACAATCCGGCCATCCTGACCATCGCCCATCGCGGTTTCTGGACCGCCACCGCCGAAAATTCGCTGGCTTCCGTCCGTGCCGCGGTTACGGCGGGGGTAGAGATGATCGAGATCGACACGCAGGCGACGGCCGATGGCCGGCTCGTCGTCATTCACGACGGGACACTCGACCGCACGACGACGGGGAAGGGCATCGTGAACGCGCTGCCCTTCGAGGTGGTCCGCGCGGCAAGGCTGAAGGCCGGCGCGGGTGGCGATGCGGCTGACGTGACCGATGAATGCGTGCCGACGCTGGAAGAATTGTTGGAGGAGGCGCGCGGCAGGATCGCCGTCAATATCGACACCAAATTCGCCCGCGATCTGCCGCTGGTCATGGAAACCGTGCTGCGGCTCGATATTCAGGATCAGGTGCTGGTGAAGACCGATATCGACCCGGAAGCCGCCCGTTTCGAGGTGCTGGATGCGCACTGGTTCGGCAAGATCCCGCATATGCCGATGTGCCCGGTGCGGAAGGGCAAGTTTGCGGAGGATTTGCGCCGTATCGAGGCGTTACGTGCGCCGATGATCGAGGTGAAATTCACCGATATAGCCGATCTGGCCGAAGGTCGTGCGGAGATGGAGCGCCAGAACATCCGTCTCTGGATCAACACGCTCGACGTCGCCCATTGCCTCGATTTTAACGACACGCGCGCGCTGGCGGACCCTGAAGCCGTGTGGGGCGCTCTCGCCGAGGCCGGCGTCGGAGCGATCCAGACGGATGAGGTCGATGCTTTCACCGGCTGGCTGAAGACGGCCCCCGGCGCGACCGGTAGAGCATGGGCAAGATGAGCAAGCGTCTCGACGCGCCGTCGCCATCGTCCTGGTAAAGTCGATGGCAGATGTGTTGAAACATCTGCCGTCTGCATATCAGCCGGCTGAAACGCCGCAACCGAGCAATGTCCGGTCAGGCCGCCATCGGTCGTCAGTTCGCCCGAGACAGCGCAATTGCATCAGGACCTGCGGGAAAACGAAGCTGGCCGGATAGGTCATGGACGGCGCTCCAGATCGCTTCGGCGACATCGTCTTCGCTGGTCGTCATGGCCGGTTTGGCGAAGCCTTCAAGGATTGGTCCCGCGAAGTCCATGTAGTCTTCCGGCAGCAGCCGTTCCAGCGGCAGGATGGCGTTTGTCGTGAAGCGGGTGGTCGGGGCATAGCCCGGTTCCACCAGCTTCACCCGGATGTTGAAATGACCGAGTTCATGCGCAAGCGAGCCGGAGAAACCTTGAATTGCCTGCTTGCTGGCGGTGTAGGCGGCGGCGAGCGGGAAGGAGGCGAGCGTGGCGCTGGATGTGACGTTGATGATGGTGCCGGACCGGCGCTTTCGCATCTGCGGGATTATCGCCTGCGTCATTGCCATCGCACCGAAGCTGTTGGTGTCGAAGATCGTGCGGATTGCCGACATTGGCGTTGCTTCAAAAGCGCCGACCATGCCGATGCCGGCATTGTTGACCAGCACGTCGACCGGACCTGCCGCATCGATCAGCGCCGCGATGCTTTGTTCGTCCGTCACATCCAGCGGCAGGACGCGCAACCGCTCAGTGTCGCCAACGAAGCGGTCGGGATCCGGATGCCGCATGGTCGCAACGACATTCCAGCCACGCGAAAGGAAGAGCTCTGCGGTTGCCTTGCCATAGCCCGATGAGGTGCCGGTGATGAGGATCGTTCTGGTCATCATAATCTCCATTGTTCGATATGGACGGAGATAGACGACCTGTTCTGGATGATATATGCTATGAACTCCGTAATTTATTATTGATCGTCCAGACAATGGATCCTCTTAGCGATATCATCGATCTTTTGCGGCCGAGCGCCGCCGTTTCGAAGCCGATTTCCGGGCGAGGCCGATGGGGCGTGCGTTATCGCGCCTATGACGCCCCGGGTTTTGCCGTGGTGCTGGCCGGTGCGGCTTGGGTCATGATCGATGGCCGGGAACCGCTGCGGCTGGCGCGTGGCGATTTTCTGCTTTTGCCCTCCACGCCCGCCTTTTCGCTTTGCAGCGATACCGACGTCGACTGCATTCCGGTCGAGCCGCAAGACCAGGCGGTGCGGCATGGGGAACGGGAAGGGGAGCCCGATTTCGTTGCGCTCGGAGGAAGTTTCACGTTCGAGCGGGTCAATGCGGCGCTGCTGCTTTCGTTGATGCCCGAGCTGATCCATGTGCCGTCGGGTGAGGGCGAAGCATCCCGGCTGGCGCGTCTGATCGAATTGCTGGCGGAAGAATGTGCGCGCGAGGATGCGGGCAAGGAACTGATCATCCGGCGCATGCTGGAGGTTTTGCTGGTTGAAGTGCTGCGTCGGCCGAACGCGGGCAACGAGGCAATTCCGGCGGGACTGGTGAAGGGAATGCGTTTGCCGGGGCTTGCCCGCGCATTGTCCGCCATGCACGCCAATATCCGCGCGAACTGGACCGTGGCTGAACTGGCCGGCATCGCCGGCATGTCGCGCTCGGCCTTCGCGGCGCGTTTTAATGAAATGCTCGGCTACGCGCCGATTGAATATCTGGCCCGCTGGCGGATGGCGCTTGCCAGGGACGCGCTGATGCGCGGGGTGAAGTCGCTCGACGATATCGCGGATGAGATCGGTTATGAATCCGCCAGCGCATTCAGCACCGCTTTCCGCAGGAGAACGGGTGTCGCTCCGGGCAGCTTTGCCCGTGCGAACAGCAACAGGTACTGACTGCGCGGATTTTCTTCAGCCGTGCAGGTCACGGCGACTGCAGGAGCCTTCTCGGACCATCTAGAGGGAGTGACGTTGATCCGTGCCGGTATAGGCGCGTTCGCTCCAGAGCAGGGCTTTGCGCAGCCGATCTGACATCGCTTCGGTTATGGCGCCCACGAACAGAATATGGTCTGCGGCATCGATGGAACCGACAAGTTCGCAGTCCATGGACAGAAGCGCATCGGCAAGTCTGGGGCTTCCTGACGGCCAGGCATCCCAGTCTCCGATGCTGAACCGGTCCGGGTGATTTCCCTTGCCCGCAAAGACATCGGCAATCTCCTCCTGTCCTCTGGCCAGTGCCGCAACGGAGAAGCGTCGGCTCGCTGCGATGAGATCGACCATGCGGCTGCTGGCGTCGATGGAGATCATCAGAAGCGGCGGTTCTGCGCTGAGCGGCATGAAGGAGGTGATTGTGCGCCCAACCCGCTCTCCGGCGTGGCAGACCGCGGCCACCGCCACGGTGAAACTTAGGCCGGCCATTGAATCCTTGAATTCACGCGGGGAGATCATCGGAGAGGCGCAAGCTTTCAGCGGAACATGCGCGTGATTGACCACACCGCCATCGATCAGCCTGAGATTGTGAGACATGATGTGCCGGGCTAACCGCCCGCTCCCGGATTTTTCGAAAAAATGGACATCTTCGCCGCAGCGCCATTCATGATGTCGGCATTGTCAGGCGGTGACTTTTTCTGATGCACTCTTGGCCAGATGCCGGAATAGTGGCGATTGAGCTCGAGCCAGACATGCAGTCCCGCTTCGGTATCCGGCCGGATCGCGGCGGCGGGACATTCGCCCTCGCAAATCCCGCAGTCGATACATTGATCGGGGTGAATGACGAGCATGTTCTCGCCTTCATAAAAACATTCGACCGGACAGACTTCCACGCAGTCCATGTATTTGCAGGCGATGCAGTTTTCGGTGACGACATAGGGCATGAGACGCTCGAAGGGAGTTGCAGCCGGACGGCGGCTGTCCGGCTGCGCCTGATCCGGCCGGCCGCCCAGGGCAGCGGGACCGGCCGGATCGGTGGGGCTCAAATCAAAGGCGGGCGGCGACCGCCTGCCAGTTCACCAGATTGTCGAGGAAGTTTTCGAGGTAAGCGGGGCGCTTGTTGCGGAAATCGATGTAATAGCTGTGTTCCCACACATCGCAGCCGAGAAGCGCCTTCTGCCCGGAGCAGAGCGGATTGACCCCGTTTTCGGTGCGGGTGATCTTCAGCGAACCGTCGGTATCCACCACCAGCCATGCCCAGCCCGAACCGAACTGGGAGGCGCCGGAGAGGGCGAAATTCTGCTTGAACAGCGCGACCGAGCCGAAGGACTGCGTCAGCGCATCTTCCAGCACCTTGGGGATCGCATGATTTTCCGGCCCCATGATTTCCCAGAAGAGATTGTGGTTCCAGTGCTGGGAGGCATTGTTGAAGATGCCGGATTGCGCCACCGCACCCTTCTCATAGGTGCCCCGGACGATCTCTTCGAGGCTCCTGTTTTCCCATTCGGTGCCGACGATCGCCTTGTTGAGATTATCGACATAGGCCTTGTGGTGAAGATCGTGATGGAACTTCAGCGTCTCCTCGGACATGCCCGAGGGGGCGAGCGCATCATGGGCATAGGGGAGGTCGGGAAGCTGGAAAGCCATGGGGTATCCTTTGTCAACTGTTCGCTCAAGAGCATGGAAAGAGCCTTGCGAAAACAAGGTGACAGTACTTCTAGGACCTCAACCATGGTTCAGGTCAAGAGGTTTTTTTAAGGGTGAAGGAACCGCAATCGAATGCCGGATTTGTCTCGCGATCCGCCGGAATGCGGCAGCCATGGATTGCGATCTGACATCGCCGAAAGCCCGGTCGCCGCGCCATCGGCGTTCAATCTTTTTCCAAATGGTTCATGGAGCGGCCGCTCGTCGTTCGTTGTGACCTTGACACAGTGACATCGCGGTCTAGACGGATCAGGTGTTCATTTTGGAGTATAGACATGAAAACACTGGCAGCCGTTTCGGCTTTTGTAGGCAAGACCTTTGCCGCCTGGGTCATCCTGTTCGCCGTGCTCGGCTTCTTTTTTCCGGATACGTTCAAGCAGATTGCGCCGTGGATCGTCACGCTTCTGTCGATCATCATGTTCGGGATGGGGCTCACACTTTCGGTCGATGACTTCAGGGAAGTCGTAAAAAGGCCGTTCGATGTGACGATCGGCGTGCTCGGCCAGTTTCTCATCATGCCGCTTCTGGCGGTGCTGCTCACCCGCATCATTCCCATGCCGCCGGAAGTCGCGGCGGGCGTCATTCTGGTCGGCTGCTGCCCGGGCGGCACATCGTCCAATGTCATGACCTATCTCTCCAAGGGCGATGTCGCCTTGTCCGTTGCCTGCACCTCGGTCACCACGCTTGCCGCGCCGCTGGTGACGCCGTTCCTCGTCTGGCTGTTTGCGAGCCAGTTCCTGCCGGTTGACGGCTGGGCCATGTTCCTCAGCATCGTCAAGGTCGTTCTGGTTCCGCTCGCTCTCGGCGCCGCCCTGCAGAAGCTGCTGCCCGGTCTCGTCAAGACCGCCGTTCCAGCATTGCCGCTGGTGAGCGTCATCGGCATCGTCCTCATCGTTTCGGCGGTGGTGGGAGGATCCAAGGCGTCCATCGCCCAGTCCGGGCTGATGATTTTTGCCGTCGTCGTCCTGCATAACGGGCTTGGCTATCTCCTCGGTTACCTCGCGGCAAAGGCAACGGGCCTGTCGCTTGCCAAGCGCAAGGCCATTGCGATTGAGGTCGGCATGCAGAATTCGGGCCTTGGCGCTGCACTTGCCACGGCCTATTTTTCGCCTCTCGCCGCGGTGCCGAGTGCCATTTTCAGCGTCTGGCACAATATTTCCGGTGCAATCCTGGCAAACTGGTTTTCGGGCCGGGTGGACGCAGGCTCTGCCAACAAAACCGCCTGATGCTCGGCATCTGTCAGGCCGCCCGTCGTTCAGGCGGCCTGACCCCGCCTTAGAACGGCATGGTCTGACGTGCTACGGTCGGTGGATTAAGCCGGGCAAAGCCCTCCTGGCGCTGATACGGGAAATGCGGATAGGGAGCAGTCGTCTCGCTGGCCTCGTCCAGCTTCGCTACCTGTGCGGACGTCAATTCCCATCCCACGGCATCGAGGTTCTGGCGAAGCTGTTCCTCATTGCGTGCGCCGATGATGACCGTGGAAACAGTGGGGCGTCTGAGCAGCCAGTTGAGGGCGACCTGCGGCACCGTCCTGCCGGTTTCTTCCGCGACAGCGTCGAGCGCATCGATGACGCGGTAGAGATGTTCATCATTAACCGGCGGGCCGAAGCTGGCGGTCTCATGCAGGCGGCTACCTTCGGGCAGCGGCGCGCCGCGGCGGATTTTTCCGGTCAACCGCCCCCAGCCAAGCGGGCTCCAGACCATTGCGCCAAGACCCTGATCCGCGCCGAGCGGCATCAGGTCCCACTCGTAATCCCGGCCGATCAGGGAATAATAGACCTGATTGACCACATAACGCGGCCAGCCATATCGATCCGCGACGGCAAGCGATTTCATGATCTGCCAGCCGGAAAAATTCGAGACGCCGGTATATCGCACCTTGCCGGAGCGGACGAGCGCATCGAGCGTCGACAGCACTTCCTCAACCGGCGTGAAGGCATCGAAGGCATGGAGTTGAAGGATGTCGATATAGTCGGTCTTTAGGCGGCGCAGGGCGTCATCCACCGCGCGCAGCAGCCGGAAGCGGGACGAGCCCGCCTCGTTCGGACCGTCACCCATCGGCAGGCTGGTCTTGGTTGAGATCAGAACGCTGTCGCGCCTTCCCTTGACGGCTTCGCCGAGCACGTCCTCCGATGCGCCATTGGAATAGACATCGGCGGTATCGAACAGGTTGACGCCGGCTTCCAGACAAATATCGATCAGGCGCCGGGCTTCCGTGGCGTCTGAATTGCCCCAGTTGCTGAAGAGCGGGCCGGAGCCGCCGAAGGTTCCGGTGCCGAAACTCAAGACCGGCACTTTCAGGCCGGATTGGCCGAGATGACGATATTCCATGGGGCGTTCCTTTGTTGCTTCGAAATGGTCGCGGGCGGGGCTATGGCCGCGCCGCGCTTTGTCCATCGCGTCATGATCTGGCAGATGAAGATTGCGATGCGTTTCGATCGCCGTCTGAAGATAGACGCTCGCTCTTCAATGAAATAGAATGCCGAAAATACTTTCACTTGTGAGATGAAGTCATCATGGCGCGACTGGAGATCAACCGGGCAGGGGAGATGGAAATCTTCGTGCGGGTCGTCGAACTCGGCGGTTTTTCCCGCGCGGCCGCGGCGGCGAACATGACGCCTTCTGCGGTGAGCAAGCTGATCGCACGGCTGGAAAGCCGCCTGGGCGCGCGCCTGCTCAACCGTTCCACCCGGCAGCTTCAGATAACGCCGGAGGGCTGCGCCTTCTATGAAAGGGCCACACGCATCCTAGCCGATCTCGAAGAGGCCGAACGCGCCGCCGGTGAGGGTGAGCAGCCTGTCGGCCGCGTGCGGATCAACACCAGCGCGTCCTATGCAACGCATATTCTTGCGCCCATCCTGCCACGGTTTCTGGCGCTTCATCCGGGCATCACGCTCGATATCGTCCAGACGGATATGGTGGTTGACCTTCTTGCGGAACGCATGGATGTCGCGGTGCGCGCCGGGCCGCTCAAAAGCTCAACTCTCGTTGCCCGGAAACTCGGTGAGACAGGGATGGTCATCGCCGCCGCTCCGGCTTATCTGCAGCGCTGTGGCGTGCCGCAAACCATCGCCGATCTGGAAGATCACAATCGGCTCGGATTCGGTTATGCCCGGTCAGTCGACGGGTGGCCGTTGCGGGATGCTGGAAAGACCGTGGTCATTCCGGCGACGGGGCGCGTGCAGGTCAGCGACGGAGAGGGCCTTCGCCGTCTTGCCCTTGCCGGTGTCGGGCTGGTTCGCCTTGCCGCCTTCACAGTGCGGGAGGATATCGCCGCCGGCCGGCTTGTCTCCGTGCTCGATCACCTCGATACGGGTGAGACGGAGATGTTTCATGCCGTTTATGTCGGCCAGCGCGGGCCGCTTCCCGCCCGCATCCGGGCCCTGCTCGATTTTCTCGGCGAGCACGGGCGGGTGAAATGACCTTTTGATGGCATCGGAAGTTGCGGCGGGGATGAAGACGGCAGGAGGCTGAAAAAAAAGAGTATCCGGCTGACCGGACGCCTATGGTCTCGGACCGGACAGCGTGAAGGCGCCAGCCGATTTCAGCGCAATGTGTGTTTCGCCGGCAAGTGTGCTTGGTATCGCGCCGCAAAGGCTGCCCGTCGTTACGACATTGCCCGCCTTGAGCATTTCGCCTGTGTTGAATGCCGCATTGGCAAAGGCGACCAGCGGCGCGAGCGGATCGCCATTCGGATGTTTTACCCCGGCATCGAACAGCGATACCGACCCCTCGGTAACGGTGAGCTGCGGCAGGTTCTCGCCATTTCCGGCAAAGACATCCACGATGTGCTTATTGACTTCCGGGCCGATGACGAAACCGTGGTTGGCGAGGCGATCCGCGAGAAAAAGCGGAAACGGCACCTGATTTTTCTCCACCAGCCTGTAGCGGAGAAGTTCAGCGCCAAGATGAACCTTGTCGATAAATCCTATCAGGTCAGCTCTTGTCATCGGCCCCGCCGCCGCCGCAGGGATATCCGCCGAAAGCGTAAAGCAGATCTCGACCTCGATGCCTTCGGTGCCGTCATGCGGAAAAGAAGCAGCATTGGCTTCATCGACCCGCACACAATCGAACATGGGCGCCCCAATGGCCTCGCCATCCGCGCGAATCGCCAGTTTCCAGCCGGCAACCGGTTCTGCCCGACTCTCAGCAAAAGCCCGCTGGACCGCCATAGCCTCTCCAAGCGTACCGGGAATGAGACCCTCCGCCTGCACCGCCGCCAGAGAAATCTTCGCCCCCTCGCGGCTCGCTGTAGTGAAGCTTTCCGCCAGTTTTTCGATTGCCGCCATTGCGTCCATGATCTCCGTTGTTCTCGAACGCCAAAATGTTGTCACGATTTGGCGTTCACTGCCAAGGCCATCAATGCCGGGTTTGACCACATCGCCGACTTTAAGGACGTGCGGCGAAGGGCATTGTGCGGGGTTTATGGGAGAGCAAATGAATAGTGTTTATGGTTGACAGCGTCACAAAACATAAATTCAAGCGTTTGCTTCTGGGTTCCCTTAGCGTATTCGTCCCTACCACGACGTAGAACAGAGAGTTGACGCATGACATTGCCAT
>NZ_ASXX01000029.1:0-32395 GCF_001526505.1 Agrobacterium sp. D14 | reverse complement strand
ATCGATCGCCACTCAAATCTGAAATCAACTCCAATCAAACCCATCCCGACTATATAGTTTCCGCGCATAACAATCCTCCGGTCAAAGCAGCAAATTCAACATAAAATTCATATATTTATGCGTATTCACCCCACAATCTGCAAATTGCAGGCCGCAAAAGTCGAATTTATAAGCGGATTCCTGCCCGCATTCAGTCGCGCATATATAATTCATCGCAGCATATATTTTATATGTTTATACGTCGATTATTACATAAATATATATTTACGGAAGCCGTCCGGATCGCAACTGACCTACCCTATTCATATCCGCCAACGAATCCGTGTTCTCCTTTTGGTTGTGTAAATATTGCTTCTTAAGCCGCCGATTTCGAAGCTTTGCCCTGGCATAAAGAGATCGTGCCAGCTTTCTCCTCATCAAGGCAGTATCCGCCCGAGCGGCAAGAACGTACATCTCGTAGAGACCCATCAAACACACCTTTCCTATCACGCGACGCGATTGCGACCGTGTTATGAGCTTCATCTCTTTTTTCCATCAGCCTTTCAGCTCGATGGGCATTTCAACGGGGCACTGAAAATTGCCGCCTATGGGAATGAATGACACTTATCAGTGTCCCGCTTCAGCGGTTTATGCCTGTTAGAGAGACTATCCTTCAGCCAATGCGTTTCGGAGAAATAGAACGGCCCACCACAAACCCGCTTCCATCTCTCCTCTCGTCATTGCCGGAGGACTTTCTCTATCAGACCCCGAAATATGAGAGTGACGTCCCCTCTCACAATCAGCGCCGGTTCCACTTCAAAACAGGAATGTCTCCCGGTTCATCGCGGAACAGTGCCAGTATAGGTCACGCAAATGGGGTGGGGATGAGAGGGAAAGCAAAAAAAGTAAACTGGTGTAAGCAATCACTGTTTCCGGAGCTAAAACTCCAAACTCAACGCTCTCCACTCGCATTTCGCGCTCGACCAGAGCAATTCAAAACATTCGAGAGATAATCAGCAACTACTCTGACCTTTGGGATCATTCGCACATCTTCACGCATAACAAGAAACAAGTCCTGCTTGATGACCAAATCGGCAACTTCGATACGTTCCAGATGTGGATTATCCTCCGCAATTTGATCCGGCAACAGTGCAACTCCATGACCGCCAACACAAGCATCCAACGCCACCTCCATGTCATTGGTCGTCATGACAATATGGCGCTGTTCCGCAAAACGCTGAAAGCTTTCGTCGTTTTCTAAATTTCTAATCTGTGTAAGCTTTATAAGTTTTTGTTTTGCAGGTGGAACATCTTTCCATTTACGGTTGGCATAAACGGAGTAGCTCATCGACTGAAGTGTCCGGCAAACCAAACCGGTCTCGTTAGGCCGAACAAACCGAAGGGCAATATCAGCTTCGTTCTGATTTAGATTCGCTTGCCTAGCTTCGGAGAGAAGGGTGAGCTCAATCCCTGCATAATTATCAAAGAATTGGTCTAAACGAGGCATAACCATGCGCCGGAGCAGCATAGGTGGGCATGTTACGATGACCCTGCCGGCTAATTCGTTGTTTCTTCGGCCCATTGCCTCAAGTATCGCAGCATCGCGCTCAATCATGAGCGCGCGCTCAATGACATGTCTGCCTAACTCCGAAAGCTCCAATCCATTTAGTCGTTTTGCAAATAATTTCCCCCCAATGACCTGTTCTAGACGAGCAAGGTGACGGGCGACAGTAGAATGCCGGACGGATAATTTCCTGGCCGCTCCCGACAAGCTGCCTTGACGATAAAGCTCCAAAAAATAACGAATATCATCCCAACGCCAGTCTAAATACTGCTTATTTTTCGTCATCGCTGCCGTTTTTTTGCGAATTGCTCCAAGAGTTTTTCCCATTAATATTACTCCAGATCAAGACATAAATACTTATTTTCGCTCAATAAAAATCAAATTAGAAGTATATATGTTTTCGATTTAAATAAAAAATCATCAAATATTATAATGTAGAGGTTTCAATGAAAGTCTTTCACGTAAACGCTTCACCGCGCGGCACTATCAGCATGTCACTCGAAACCGCTGAGCATTTTCTAGCCCAACTTGGAACCGCCAAACCTATTCAGATTGATCGCCTAAACCTCTTCTCTGGTGAATTGCCTGAATTTGGTGAAACGGCGGCGGCGGCAAAGATGGCCCTGTTCTCAGGCGCGGAAATGTCTGTTTCGCAAGCAAAGGCATGGGCTGACGTTCGGAGTGTCTATGAAAGGCTGGAGGCGGCCGACTTGTTGGTCATCAGCACGCCTCTGTGGAACAACGGTACGCCATACGCCCTAAAGCAATTTATCGACATCGTGACCCAGCCAGGTTGGTCCTTCGGGTTTAATCCATCTACTGGGTATGCACCACTTTTAACGGGACGCAAAGCGGTCCTCATTCAGGCAAGTGGGGTCTACCACGAGAATATCCAACCCGGTTTTGGTAGCGATTTCAACATGCCGTATCTGATGGATTGGCTCGATTTCATTGGCATCGAACTTGCCGGCCGCATCGATTTTTCACCAACTGTACTCAATATGGATGTCAACGCAACCAAAGCGGAAACTCTCGCCAAGGCAGAAGCGCTGGCGCTGGCCGTAGCACACAACGGTGAACGCGCGCACGAGGTAACAGGCTGATGCGCCGGCTTGGGATTACAGGAACCTACTCCTCGGGCAAGACATTTACGTCGCTAGTTTTGAGCAACTATCTCGGCATTCAGCGAACCGAGGCCCGAACTATGCGAGAACTGTTACCTGAAGCAGCTCCCGGCAAAGATCTCGATGAGGTTACGAGCGCCCAACTCATTCAGATGATCGTCGCTCGCCATGTAGAGCGGGTCATTCATGAAACTAGGCTCTCGACATCCGGATTCGTCTCGGACGGTTGCTCGCTGCAGGAGTGGATTTATGGCCGAGTTAGGGTGAAGTACGGTGTCAATCCAAACGCTTCAGCGCATCTCGCGCTGGACGAATCTGTTGAGAAGACGGATGAGCTGTCCTACTTCGAAGGAGTAATGATTGAACTGGGCAAGTTGTTTAAGCGTCACGTTCGAGCATCATTCGATGGTTTTATCCATCTTCGCAACGAGTTGCCATTAGCAAAAGATGGGCACCGTCCCGTAAACGAGCATTTCCGAAACTCCTCGGATGAACTTTTGCTGCAGACACTCAATGAATTGAACATTCCTCACCACATTGTCGGAGGTTCAATTGAACAGAGGTGTGAGCAGGTAGCAAATATCCTGTCAATAAAGCCCGTTATTCCCTTAAAGGACGCAATCGAAAAGTCATCCGAGCGCTACGCCCGCATGATTATGTAGCCTCCAAAAATCCGGATCAGTCATGAGCTACTATAATGATATCGAGCAGATACTTGGTGACTCTACTACTAGATACTTCGGGCATGGTTATCTAAACACACGACAAGAGCTACATGAAATGCGTGTCGTTTCCCGATCTCCCGGAACGGTAGATTTTTCCAGCTATGGGCGAATAACAATACCAGAAATATGGTCGGTCAAAGGTGAGACTATCCAGCGTCCACACATGAGCAGCATTGATGCAATCGAATTGATGATGCTTATAATAGAGCCTATCTGGAATAGCTTGACGACACCTGCGTTTCCGGGATTTCAAATTTCTCGAATTGAGGTGACTGCTGGCAAAAACCCTCTTGAAGATGCTCTTGACCAAATAGAAATTTTTGGACAAGCAACAAATGTTGATCCTCATGAAGGTGTCTCCATTCGAGCGACGATCGGCAATATGAAGGTTAGTCTGTGGTTACGTGGCACTTCGACAGCGTTACATGACGGTGTTGCGGCTCAAAGCCAAAAAGTGGCGATTAAAGACCTGATAATTGCGGCAGAGAATAATTCAGCGGCAGCGGTCTTGCACCCCAACGATCACTCCACACCCAGGAAATGGTCTCTTTCATCCTGTTTCGCAAACTCCCTGCAACTTGGACAAGTTCTCCTTTACGACCTCGACAATCTCGACAGGGCATCAAGCAACACTCTCTGGATGAGAAAATTCACAATCGTCGTCAATGAATCTATCGCCACGCAAGACGGGCCACAGCCGATTTATGCAACACTCAAAAAAATCAAGCTTTTAGATCAAGGTACGGAATACTGGCGATGCGCTGATATCAACACTGTTCTATGCGGGATGAACCTTACCTGCAGCGTTGCACATATGCTGCCGAGTAGCTCCATTGCCGCCAAGGTCGCGTAGGCGGCACATGATCAAAATTCAAGGGAAATTTAGAGCCGGCATAACGTCTATCGGTCACTATTTACCAGAAAGAATTATCACCAACCAAGAGCTGTCCGAATTTCTTGATACTTCCAACGAATGGATAGTGTCGCGGACGGGTATACATCAACGACATCGAGCACATGCAAATGAAGCAACAAGCGACATGGCGGTACATGCCGCACGAAACGCATTGAAGGACATTGCAGCGGGGAGTATAGAAGCCGTCATTGTTGCCACAACGACCCCGGACTATCGTTGCCCAGCGACAGCCCCCCTCATCGCCGCACAGTTGGGACTGGCGACAGTTCCCGCATTCGATGTATCTGCGGTTTGCTCCGGTTTTTTATACGCCCTCGCGACGGCGAATGCCTACGTCACCTCGGGGATGATGCAACGGATACTCGTTATCGCTGCTGAAAAATTTAGCGACCTTATCGATCCAACCGACAGAAAGACAGCCTGCCTCTTTGGAGATGGCGCGGCTGCTGTTGTTGTCTCCCAGGTTGATGAGACTACACCCGGGGCGATCCACGCCATGAACCTTCATTCAGATGGGAGGAAGGCCGACTTCATCATAGTCGAAGGAGGCGGTACTCACAGGCCCTGGATCAGCGAACTAACTGCAAGCCAGCGATTCCTCCAAATGAAAGGACAAGAGGTTTTTACGGCAGCTGTCCAAGGTATGACAGATTCCATCAAACACGTAGTCGAGAACGTTGGATGGGACATCGAAGATGTTGATGTGGTGATAGCACATCAAGCCAATAAGCGCATTCTCGATGCTATTGCCAGAGAACTGTCAATCGACCCCGAAAAGTTCGTTTTGCACCTCGACCGTGTCGGAAACACAGCCGGTGCTTCGATACCACTTGCAATGGCCGCAAATCAAAACTCGATTTCCACGTCAAGTAAAGTTCTTCTCACCGCATATGGAGCTGGAACAACTTGGGGAAGCGTAGCACTGACATGGCCAGATTTTGGAATATCCAATTAAAAAGGAAAGAAGATGTGTGAAAATGTGGAAAATGAAATTATAGCTTTCATGTCTAGCGAACTTGGCATTCAACACGTTACCAGTGAATCTAAAATAACAGAACTTGATATCGACTCTTTGGTATTCGTCGAATTGTGCATGGTGCTCGAACGAAAATTCAATATCGAAATCGAAGCCGAAGAACTTGTCGCATGTGATACCATTCACGACATTGCTCAAATCTGCGTCACTCGTCGCCTTACACAGGTGGAATGATGAATTTTCTTAGAAAAACGACTTTTACACTCTATGTGACGCTGGGTGCGTACCCAATCATCACACTACTCCTCTATTGGATATTTCCAATGACTACCGACTGGGAAATTTGGAAGCGGACCTTACTGATAACACCTTTGATGGCAGTTGCCATGGTCTGGTGTCTGATCCCAACTATTCAACGCCTTACTAAGCATTGAGAGCTGGTCAAACGACTACATTGTTCAGGAAAGGCATCAGTGTGACCGACTACCCTGAAAACACGACCCATTGGCGAACCGTACTGGAAGAGGCTACCCTAATTGGCTTCCGAATTTGCCCGTTTGCGACAAGAGTCCAAATCGTCGCGAATCTAAAGAACATCAATCTACGGACAGAGTACATAGACTTAGTCGATAAGCCAGCTTGGTTTCTGAAACTATCCCCTACGGGTACGGTGCCTGCAATACAGGTAGGAGGGCGGTTTATCTTCGAATCAGTGGTTATTGCCGACCTCATCGATACCTTAACCGGCGAAGCGTTGTATCCCAAGGAACCGTTGGAAAAATTCCAAAACAAATCTTGGATTGAGTACGCTTCGACAGTCATTCGATCACAATACATGATGATTATGGCTCGTGATCTGAATAGCTTTGAAATCCAGAAAGGGTCACTTTCGAAATGTCTCGAAAAAATTGAAGGTGCGATCGCTGGAACCCCATATTTCAACGGTCCAACCATCTCGATGGTGGATGCCGTTTATGCACCGGTATTATATAGATTTCTATTTCTGGAAAGCCGCTACGGTATTAATATTCTGCATAAGCATCCGAATATTCGGATGTGGGCTGAAGCCATGACAACACATCCTTCAGTAGTAGCTATTCACGGCGACGATTTCAGTACCCAGCTAATCGAACACATGAAGTCAAATGGTTCTGTGTTAACTCCTCGTGAATAGCGCTGTTTTTAACCAAAAAGAAATCTGGCTTACTGCCTTACTCCATGTATTCACCGGTCTTTGCCTAGCAATGTCAAAATCTCATACGCCGCAGAAACCCGCTCCTCATTGGGATAGTTTTTATTGGCCAGAATAACGATGCCGAGTTTCTGCTTTGGTATAAACGCCACATAAGCGCCGAAACCATTGGTGGAGCCGGTTTTGTTGATGAAGACATCCTGACGCGGTTTCATGGGTGGTGAAATTTCAGAGACCGGGACAGTCTTGAGCAGGGTGCCGGAATTCAGCTCCCGCAATGTCTTCAGCTGCGCGGGATGGGCATATTGCTCCCAGACCATGTCCTGCGTCATGGCGCCGACGCTGAAATATCCCGTATGGGTGTTGATGAGCGCCTGCTGGATTTTTCCGTCCAGCTTTTCCAGTCCCATATTCGCATTGACGAAACGAATCATATCCTCCGCTGTCGATCTGACGCCGTAGGCTTCCGAGGAGAGAACGGCCGGTGTCACGCGAGCGGGTTCGCCGGTTCGCTTATAGCCCTGCGCGTAATCGGCCATCTTTGCCTTGGGCACCACGGTGAAGGTGTTCTTCAAGGTCAGAGCGGGAAAGAGTGTATCTTTCATGGCGTCATCGAAACTTTGACCCATGGCCTTTGCGGTGATGTATCCGAGCATTCCGATGCTGGGATTGGCGTAGGTTCTGTGTGTTCCGGGTTTGTATGAGGGTTTCCAGGCCTTGAGATAGGCCATCAACTGCTGCTCCGTCTTGACGTTATCCGGCACCTGCAACGGAAAGCCGCCGGCGGTGTGGGTGCCGAGTTGCATCAGCGTGACATCACCGAAGGGCTTGCCCTTCATGCAGGGAAGATAATCTTCGACTTTGCCCGAGAGCGAAAGCTGGCCATTCATTTCGGCATAGGTGCTGAGGGTGACCGTGAAAGTCTTGGAGATGGAGCCGAGTTCGAAAAGCGTCTGCGCCGTCACCGGCTGGCCCGAGCTTTTGGACATGACGCCATAGGTGAAGACGTGGCTTTCACCGTCGACACTGATACCAACGGCAAGACCCGGAATGCCGTTTTTCTCCATGACCGGTTTGATCGCGGCATCCGTTATCGCTTTCAGCTTCGCATCATCGGCGGCGAGCGTCTGCGAAAACAGGCCCGTCGAAAGCAAAGTGGCCAGTGCGATATGTCTGCGATTAAGTTTCATCTTTCGCGTTCTCCAAAACCTAGAGTGGATTTTCAGCCCGTGGGCCGTTCCCAGCGAAAGACGTTTAACCGGCCTACATTGCACGAACAAATCATGATATCTCGGAGGAGGCACAAGAAAATCTAGGTCTTGAATGGTTCGGCAATTTCTTCCCCTGAACGGCTTACGGGCTTTTGAAGCATCGGCGCGGCACCTGAGCTTCACCCGCGCGGCCATCGAATTATGTGTGACGCAGGCGGCTGTGAGCCAGCAGGTGAAAGGGCTGGAAAAGCGGCTTGGCGTTTCGCTTTTTCAGCGGCTTCCGCGCGGCCTGAAGATTACCGCCGAAGGCGAGGCCCTGCTGCCGACGGTAACCAGCTCTTTCGACCAGATGGCGACGACGCTCGACCGGATCGAGGCCGGGCAGGTGCGTGAATTGCTGTTTCTGGGTGTTGTTGGAACCTTTGCCGTGGGCTGGCTGCTGCCCCGGCTGAAGGCGTTTCAGAAGCAGCATCCCTTCATCGATGTCAGGGTTTCCACCAATAATAACCGGGTGGATATGGCGGCTGAAGGGCTGGATTTCGCCATTCGTTTCGGCCAGGGCTCCTGGCATGGCACGGATGCCTTTCGGTTATTCGAGGCGCCTCTCTCCCCGCTCTGCACGCCAAAACTGGCGGAGACGCTGAAAACACCCGCCGATCTGATGGAAACGACGCTGCTGCGCAGCTACAGGACCGATGAATGGAGCAACTGGTTTGCGGCGGCCGGCGTGACGCCTGCGGCGCAGGTGAATGCCGGCATTGTTTTCGATACGTCTCTGGGCATGATGGAAGCGGCCCTGCAGGGGCTGGGCGTGGCGCTGGCGCCGCCATCGATGTTTTCGCGGCATCTGGCCTCCGGCGCGATCATCCAGCCTTTTCCGGTTACCATTTCGCTCGGGAGCTATTGGCTGACCCGGCTGCAATCGAAACCGCCGACACCCGCCATGCAGGCCTTTTCCGACTGGATGTTCGACAGCATCGACGCTGCGGGATAAGGCTTATGCCAGGGCGAGCAGAACGCCGCCGGCCGCGCAGAGGACCACCACGGCCCATGGCGGGGTTTTCCAGATCGTCAACAGGATGAAGCCGGTGAGCGCCAGCGTGAAATCCTTCGGGGTGAAGATGGCGCTTGTCCAGACCGGATCATAAAGCGCTGCGCCTAGAATGCCGACAACGGCGGCATTTGCGCCGCGCATGGCGGCCTGTGCCAGAAGGTGTTTGCGGAAGCCTTCCCAGAAAGGCAGTGCGCCGACCAGTAGCAGCATGCCGGGCAGGAAGATCGCAACAAGGGCGATCGCCGCACCTGCAACGCCGTTAGGCTGCGGCCCCACCACCGCACCGAGATAGGCGGCGAAGGTGAAAAGCGGACCGGGCACGGCCTGGGTTGCGCCATAACCGGCGATGAAGGCATCTTCCGTGACCCACCCCGTGGCGACGACTTCCGATTGCAGCAGCGGCAACACCACATGGCCGCCGCCGAAGACGAGCGCGCCCGCACGATAAAAGGCATCGAACAAAGAAAGGCCCTGTGACGCCGCGACCGCCGCAAGCAGCGGCAGGAGGCCAAGAAGCAGGGCGAAGGTGGCGAGAGCCATGTATCCCGCGCTTTTCGGCACCCGGAAAGCGAGATGGGTGGCCTGCCGCGCGGCATCGGCGCGACAGAAGACAAGCCCGGCAAGCGCACCGGCGGCAAGCGCCAGGATCTGCCCGAAGGCGCCGGCGACAAACACGACGCAGACGATGCCGGCAAGCGCGATGCTGGCCCGCTCGCGATCCGGCGCAAGGCTTTTTGCCATGCCCCAGACCGCCTGTGCCACGACGGCGACGGCGACGATTTTCAGCCCATGCAGCAGGCCGGTGCCGACCGGCCCTTCGATGGAGGCGGCGACCATGGCGAAGAAAAAGAGGAGAATGGCGGATGGCAGGGTAAAAGCCGTCCAGGCCGCCAGCGCACCGAGCGGGCCTGCCCGCAGCAGCCCAAGCGCAAACCCCACCTGGCTGGAGGCCGGGCCGGGAAGAAACTGGCACAGCGCCACGAGATCGGCATAACCAGCTTCGTCGATCCATTTGCGCCGCACGACCAGCTCATCGCGAAAATAACCGAGATGGGCGATGGGGCCGCCGAAGGAGGTGACGCCGAGCTTCAGGAAAGCCGCAAAAACCTCACCGGGTGTGCCGTGTCTCTGGCCGTGCACTTCGGTCTCTATGCTTCGCGTTGACGATTTCACCAAAGAACTCCCTGCGTGCAACGGCTCGTCGTCAACACATATCAGCCTCAAACGGTTTCGGTATCAGACACCATTATGACAGGGATATGAAGGGGCTGACCGCATCGACGCCGGAACGTTGCGATAACATTCCGGCGTCGTCTGGCGATTATCCGGCGAAGAGCCTATCGCCCGGTCGGCAACAGGTCGGCGAAGTGCGAAATCCAGCCATTTTCATCGGTGCCGCCGGAAAAACCCGTTGCCTCCCAGATGATGTGATGCCTGTTGCTGCCGTTATGAATGGTCACCGCGGCGGCGATGGGGGTCGGGGATCGCCACGAAAAGTTGCGGTTCGCTCCGGGCTCGAGATGGCTGAGGGATTCGAGCTGGACATCGTCGAGGAACAGCACCGTGCTCATCTGCGTCTCATAGAGGTTTTCCCATCGGGCCTGCGCCAGCGCATTCGCTGCCGCAACGAGAAGATTGCTCTCACCGACGGGATCGGCCAGGGCCGCCAGGCGCCAGGCGGCGAAGATATTGGCGATATCCCCCGTGCTGAGCCCGAGGCTTGAGAGGAATTCGATGGTCTGCGCATTGCCGAAAGCATCATAGCCCGCTTCGCCGAAGGGGCGGATATGCTTGACGACGAAATTGCTGAGAAGTGGCATGTGTATCTCCTTTTTTGGACATGAGCCACCTGTTCCCGGACGTTGACGTGCGGGATCGCATGGTGGGATTTTGTGTTGATTGGGTGCCGGATATCTCCGGCAATCGAGGAAAATGCGGTCGGCCTGCCGGCCTAGCCGAAGGCGATGGCGACACGGGCCGGCATTCCAAGGAATTCCTGGAGGCCGATGCGGGTTCTGGCGCCGCCCCGCCCGGCCGGCCATGGATCGAGGATATGAAGTTCGAGATCCTTGCCGTTCACGGTGTAGCCGTAGACGAGGTAGTAGTGGTACTCCGTTCCGATCACGAAGACGCGGTTGTTATCGATCTCGTGTCTGACGATATCGGCCGTCAGGCTGTTGACGAAGTGGCCGCCCGTCGTGGTGTGATCGAAAGCGTTCCACTGGCTGGAAACCAGCTTGACGACATTGCTGTTCGCATTGGCGCCGCCCTGTTCATCAATGCCGGCGGATTGATCCAGAACCTGCGCCAGCTCCCAGCGTTCCTGAACCTGCGGATCGACGGTGGCAAGCGCTTCGGTGTTGCGCCTTGCAATCTCGTATTGGGTGGCGGCGGGAAGCCCGTAATAGGCCCGCACCATCTGCTCAACGGCGGCAAAGCACCAGGCGGGGGTGTCCTGAGGCACCAAAACGGGAGGTTTGTTGACTGTCGGCATGGTCTTCTCCTTTCTGAAAATGACGTGGCATGGGGCGCTTCGATGGCGGCCGGATGCCTGTCGTTGATTTGGTGAATGTCGAAGTTTCGGCGGCCGTCCTGCCGGCATATGCACCGGCAGGACATTGCCCATGATCCCATGCCCGAGGGGACGTGTTCGGCCGGGATCATGGAGACGCTTCCTGTCGGGCCGGGACAGGAGCGGCAGGCTCTCAGGGGATCAGGCAGTTTTGCTCAGGTCCTGACGATAGGCCTGCAACGACGCGATTTTTGCGTCCGCGGCGGCCTCGCGTTCGGCGACGATGGCCGAGAGCTTTTCCGCGACACCCGCCAGATATGCCGGCAGATGCTTCTCACCGATATATGAGCCCTGCAACGTGTTCAGCTTCGACCATCCTTCGGCAAAGCTGCGGTTGAAGCGGTCGGAGACGATCAGCACCGCGTGCCACTGGGCGGTTTGCCTGACGAAGAACTCGTCGACGGAGCGGATGAGCTGCGCGAAGCGGTTCTTTCGCAGCGTCTCCTGCCCGGCGACATTTTCAATGCCGGTGATCTGATGCTGGGCATCATCTGCAACCGCCTGCATGAAATCGGCGAAGCCCTTGAAGAAGAAGGCGATTTCTTCAACGATTTCCTTCATGCGTTTCAGCGCCGAAATGCTGACGTTGAGCGATTGCACCGCAAGCTTGATCTTGTCATCCTCGGCCTGCTTTCCCTTCAGGAGAGCGTTGATCCTGATAAGCTCGGCCGCCTGGGTACGGCGCTCCTTCTCATAGGCCTCCGCCTTGTCGATCATCTGCATCTGGATTTCACGCAGGCTGGCCGCCTGTTGCTGCTGCTCTTCGGAGAGCTTGCCCAGCCCCTTGTCCAAAGCATCGAGCGAAGCCTGCAGGCTGGAAATAACCGTTTGCTGAGCGGCGATCTTTTCTTCCTGCGCCTTGAGTTCCGCGGCACGTGCAGCCAGACGTTTATCGAGTTCGGCAAGTTCGATGGCCTTGCTCGATTTGGGGTCGGCGCTTTCCGCGTCGTCCGCAAGCTTCGCCTTGGCGTCCTCGAGCGACTTGACATCTCCCTTCAGAGCGTCGCGTTTTTCCTCGCTCTTGCGAAGCTCGGCTTTCTTTTCGGAAAGCTCGCTCTGCTTGGCGGCCGCATCGGCCTTGCTTCCGCCGCCTGACGGGGTGCGGGAGCCGCCGCCCTGCCCCTGACCATCCGCATCCTGTCCGGCCTTGGACTGTCCCGAAAGCGCGCCGCCAACCGACGAGGCCAGCATGGAGGCGGGACCGCCCGCCACCATGGCGATGGCGGGAATTGCGCTTGAAATCATCTGCGCGCCGACCCGGACGATCGACATGACAAAAGCACGCTGCTCGGCCGTATTGGCCCGCTGCTCATATTCCCGGGCCTTCTTTTCAAATGCCGCAACCTGTTCCTTGAGGTCGTTGACAAGCGATTCGAGCTGTTCCCGCCGTGCGTCCGCCTCCCGAATTTCCCGTTCCATCACCGCTTTATCGGCGAGGCGTTTGCTCAGGGCCGTTTCGCTCATATCCGTGGTTTGCGCCGTGTCCCTGATGATGGCGTCATAGGTCGCAGCAAGGGCAAGAAGCTCGTCTCGAACGCTGAGCGCCCTATCCCGGATATTCGTTGCAAGCTTTATCAGATCGTTGGAGACAAATGCCTTGATTTCGGCCTGATCGTTTTCTTCCCTGACATCGAGCCAGTCCGGGAAAAGATCGGCGATAGACAGGCCAATGCGGGTGGCCGCCTCCATCGCGTTCTTCATGACTATTTCGCTTTTCTGCTGCGACGTGATCAGCCTGTTCATGATAGCGCTGATGCGGACGCGAATATCGCCGTTTTCCTGCGGCGTGGTGTTATAGGCGATGTAAAGCAGATCGATCGCATTGTCGGTGTCGCGCTTGGCGCGCTCGACATCATAGGTTCCCTGGATTTTATCGACATAGGACCGGACAAGCGCCGTATCCGACTTGGGAAGGCTGAAATTCGGCTGCGAAACGATCGCATCGACGCCGGCATCGATTGCGCTGTTGATCTGGGCGGTCCGGCTTTCGAAAGTCACGACATTGTTCATTTTCATGCTCCTGTTGATGGGTGGTTACGAAGAGTCATGGGGTTGATCGTTCACGATCCGCATTGTTTCTTCGCGTCGTCCGGCAGTCCGGCCTCGGTGGAGGAAATGAACTGCGGCACGTCTTTGGTCAGGCCGTCGATCTCGGTGGAGAGCCGCGTAACCTGACGTATTTTCGCGTCGTCAGGATTGACCTCGCTCGCTTCCTTGAGAGCGCTGGTGAAGTTGCCGACCTGAATGTTGAAGTCCTGAACCTTGACGTTGATGGTGGAGATCGCCGCTTTGAGCCTGGTGATCTGCTCCTCCAGAGTTTTCACCGCCTTCTGGTTTTCCGCGTGGCTCTGCTGTGCCGCCGCAAGCTGGCGGCGATTGTTTTCGAGCTGGTTGCGAACGCCTTCAAGAGCCGCCCGGGCATTGTCCAGACGCGGCTGCGCGGTGCGGTATTCCCGCTCCGCATCATTCATCCAGCCCAGCGCTTTGACCGCGGCGTCACCGGCCTGGCAAATTCCCGGCAGGAAGAAGAGGACGCCGCTGCATATTTTTACTCGCTTGGCCTGCTCGTCCATTTCCCTCCGGGCTTTTTCGAAGGTGGCCTGGCGCGCCCTGACGTTCTCGCTCTCGGACTGAACCAGCTCCTCATAGCCCTTCACGCTGGTTTCGGACTGCACCACCTGCCGCTCCAGCTCGATCTGCAGGTACATGGCCTGCCCCAGCGCCTTCTCGTGGTCGGCGCTGAGTTGCTGTTGCGCCGTCAGATGTTCCATCAGGCACACGGATCGGCGGCCGAGCAGTTCGCGGCTCGCTTCCGCCTGTTCCAGTTTCGACTGGAAAGCCGCCGTCTGCTCGGCGGTGAGGGTGGCCGCGTTCGCAATGGCGGGCTGGCCCATGGACGGGATATCGAATTGCATTGCGAAGGCCGCAAGACCGGCAAAAACGACATGTTTAAGTTGCATCATTTCAACCTCCTCTGGAGAATTGGGGATGAATAAAAGGCATGACGGGCTCCATGCGCCGCCCGGCATCGCTGCCGACCGTGCCAGAGACATGGCAGTAACATTCAGATATCGGGTGGTTTCGGACGCATCGTCTGCAACGTCGTCAAGACCTAAAAAGCAACCATCAAAGATTGCATTCAGGACAAATGGACGAAAGATTCCGCATCCGACACTTCATTAAATTATGCAATAAAAACAGCAGATAACACTATTGTCAGCGTTACTCCCGCAAACCGTCTCAAAAGGGAACACATTTTTACGTGCCCTTTAACATTCAATTTATGAGAGTATTTTTTAATACCGTTCAACAGGGCCTCGGGGGAGTGCAACAAAATGCACGCATCTTCCGGAGCGGAACCTTTCGGCTGTCACGACTGCCCTGCACAGCCGTCGTCAACGAACAGAGCTCACGTTTTCGAATTCGCCATAAAGTAGCGAATAGCAAAAAACCACGGGAGAAAGGTATCCGGAAAAGCAGGCGCCCCAGCTTCAAAGACGCACCCGAAAAGGGACTTCGCCCGGCCTCGGCCGGACATGCTTCGAGAGAGGCTGGGCTTACTTGCGAACCGAATCCTGAACGACGATGCCTTTGGTGATGCTGTCGCCTATCTTTGCACCCACATATCGACCGCCTTCAAACAGGAACAGCGCCTCGTTCGCGCGCTCGGAGACTTCGGCGCATTCGCCACCGTCATGTGCGCAGTGGGCATCGCATCGGTCCATGGCGGGCTATTTACGCTGGCGGCGGTTCAGGCAGTCGTCGTTCCACCCGGCTGGGCATCCAGCCGCAGGACGCGCGCATTGATCGACTGGCTGGAGCTGGAAAATACCGCGCAGCGTCACCCGCCCGGCGACGATAACCGCGAGCGGCCATGGTCGCTAAACGGCTGGATTATTTCGGCAATCGAGACGCTTGCCAGCACCTATCGCGTCGCGGCCTCGCCGTGGCAAACCCTCCCGGCAACGGAGACGCCTGCGGAGGAAGCCATCGGAACGGGCATGCTTATCGACGGTGTGAGCTGGTTTCTGCGGCACGCGCAGGATTTGCCTTTTCTCTCAGAGGAGATGCGGATGTTCCTTGGGCATGCGCCGGGTTTCCTGATCCTGTTGGACCTGCTGTCCGCCGCGAAAACAGATACGTGCGATGCGACGGGTTGCGTGTTCTCCCGCAAGGCGACGGCGCGCGCCTATGGGGTCAGCCGCGCTCATGTCACGGCCATACTCGCCAGGGCCGAGCGGTTGAACATCTTGCAAAGAAACGGACCCAGAATAGTTCTGAGCGATCTCGCATTGCAGAACGTCCAGCGCGATCTGGCCTATCAGTTCGCCTTCGTCGTTTTATGGGCGGAGGCGATGAGAACGTCTCCGCCGTCTGCCGATGCCCCGGAGAGCCTGTCCGGCCGGAATGGCTCCAGCAAGCCTCGATAGGGCTTGGCGAGCGGCGTGGCATAGGCGCCGCGCTTGGCAGTGGACAACCCCATGGACACTAGCGATTCCGCCTGCTTGACGGCCGCCGCGACGCCATCGACGACCGGCACGCCGAATTCATCGCGCAGTTCGGCGGCAAGATCCGCCATGCCGGCGCAGCCGAGCACGATCGCCTCCGCCCTGTCCTCTTTCAGGGCCAGCGAGATTTCCGCGCGCAGCCTTTCGCGGGCGTTCGAGGCGGGGTCTTCCAGCGACAGGACCGGAATATCGGCGGCGCGCACATTGCAGCGGGCGGACATGCCATAACGGTGGACAAGGTGTTCCAGCGGCAGCCGCGAGCGTTCCATCGTCGTGACGATGGTGAATTTCTGGGCGATGAAGGCGGTGGCGGAAACCGCCGCCTCGCAGATGCCGATAACGGGAATATCGGCGAGAGCCCGGGCCGCATCGAGCCCGGTATCGTCGAAACAGGCGATGACCGCCGCGTCGGCTCCAAGCGCCGGCGCCTTTGCCAGCTCCAGCAGCAGGCCGGGCACGGCGAAAACCTCGTCGTAATAACCTTCGATGGAGACAGGCCCCATGGACGAGGTAACGGCCAGTATGTCCGTATCGCGGCCGGCTATCCGCGTCGCGGCGTCGGCGATGGTCGCGGTCATGGATTGCGTGGTGTTGGGATTGATGACGAGAATGCGCATTTTACGTTTCTTTATCCGCGTGAATGGCGGCGATTGAGCGTGACGATCAGGCCGAGCGTGGCCGCAATCACCAGGAAGGAAAACAGGGTTGTAACAGCACCGAGCGCATAAAGCACCGGCGTCGTGACATTGGTGGTCATGCCGTAGATTTCCAGCGGCAGCGTGTTGTAGGTGCCTGACGTCATCAATGTGCGGGCGAACTCGTCATAAGAAAGCGTGAAGCCGAAGAGGCCGACGCCGATCAGGCTGGGCGCGATCATTGGCAGCACCACATGGGCGAAGGTCTGCCAGGAGGATGCACCGAGATCCCGGGCGGCTTCCTCATAGGACGGCGAAAACCGGTTGAAGACGGCCAGCATGATAAGCACGCCGAAGGGCAGCGTCCAGGTGAGATGCGCGCCGAAGGCGGACGTATACCATGACGGCTCCAGCCCGAGCTGCTGGAACAGAACGCCGATGCCGAGCGAAATGATGATCGACGGCACCACGAGGCTCGCGACCGAAAGATAGAACAACGGCGTGGCACCGATGAATTTGCGCCGGAAGGCAAGGCCCGCCAGCAGCGAGACCAGCACGGTAACGGCCATGACCATCAGCCCGAGACCGAGGGAACGGCGGAAGGAGCCGCCGAAATCGCCCACCGCCTGCTGTTCGAAAAGATTACCGAACCAGTGCAGCGAAACGCCATTCAGCGGAAAAGTCAGGCCGCCATTCGGTCCCTGAAAAGCGAGGATGAGGATGGCCGACAGCGGGCCGTAAAGGAACAGCACGAAGAGGGCGAAAAAGAAGGCGAGGATGTAGAATTCGCGGCCGCGTTTTTCCTGATGCATGGGATTAGAGCTCCTTGCGGATATCAACGATGCGCAGGATGCCCGCGACCATCAGCAGAACGAGAATGAGCAGAATGACGGCGTTTGCGGCGGCCGCCGGATATTGCAGCAGCGACATCTGGTTCTTCATCATCAACGCCACGGAAGCGCTTTGCCCGCCGGACATGACCTGAACCGTCGAAAAATCCGCCATCACCAGCGTCACGACAAAGATGCTGCCGATGGCCATGCCGGGTTTGGCAAGGGGAATGATGACGTTCCAGAGTGTCTGCCAGCCCGTTGCACCGGCGTCACGCGCCGCCTCGATCAGCGATTTGTCGATGCGCATCAGCGTATTGAAGATCGGCGTGACCATGAACAGCGTATAAAGATGCACCATGGCCAGCACCACGGCGAAATCCGAATAAAGCAGCCACTCAATCGGCGCGGGCACGATGCCGGCGCTAACCAGCGTGCTGTTGACCAGCCCGTTGCGCCCGAGAACGGGTATCCAAGAGATCATGCGGATGATGTTCGATGTCAGGAACGGCACGGTGCAGATGAGGAAGAGCACCATCTGCATGGTGGTGGTACGAATGTGAAAAGCGAGGAAATAGGCGACCCAGAAACCGCAGAACAGCGTGATGGCCCAGACGACGGCGGCATATTTCAGCGTGTTGAGATAGGTCTGCCAGGTGACCCACGAGCCGAGCGTTTCCAGATAGTTGAAGGTCACGAAATCGGGATACATCTGGGCGAAGTCATAGTCCCAGAAGCTGACGACGGCGATCATGAGGATCGGCAGAGCCAGGAAAAAGCCGAGGATCAGCAAAAGCGGAGCGGCCTGCACATAGGATACGAGCTTTTGCGGCAGCGCGAAGCTGCGGGGCGGCCTGTCCTTTTTGTCGCTGACGCCGATGAGTCTGACCGTCACCATATTCGAGCCTTTCGCTGGATTTGCTGAAGCACCGGCGGCAATGCCGCCAGCAAGCGTGTTGACAAGTCCTCCGCACTCTCGACGTCATCCTCGGGCTTGACCCGAGGATCTAACCACGTCCGATGTGGTGGTTCGTTAGATCCTCGGGTCAAGCCCGAGGATGACGGAGGAGAGGTTTGGGCGACTGCCGCTTTCAGGACCGGTGACGACAAGCCGCCACCGATCCCGTCTTTTACATCAGGCCGCGATGAATTCGTTCCAGCGGCGGACCATGTAGCGGTCTTCATCCATGACGGAGTTCCAGCACGCGACCTTGCCCATGCGTTCCTCGAAGGAGCCGCCATCGCGCACCGCGCCGGCCTTTTCCATGACCTTGCCGTCGGGCGCGATGATATCGCCCTGCGCCGGCTTGCCTTCGACCCAGTAGCCCCACTCGTCGGCGGTCATGTGCTCCTTGGCCGTTTCCATGGCGGCGGAATAATAACCCTGACGGTTGAGGTAAGCGCCGACCCAGCCCGAGGTGTACCAGTTGATATATTCATAGGCCGCATCGAGTTTCGCGCCCGAAAGGTGCTTCGCAAGCCCGAGACCGCCGCCCCAGGAGCGATAACCTTCCTTCAGCGGCTGGTACTTGCAGGCGATGCCCTTGGAACGGACCGCCGCGACGGCGGGCGACCACATGGACTGGATGATGACTTCGCCCGAGGCCATGAGGTTGACGCTTTCGTCGAAGCTCTTCCAGAAGGCGCGGAACTGGCCGTCCTTCTTCGCCTTGATGAGGAAGTCGATGGTCTTGTCGATCTCCTCCTTGGTCATGTTGCCCTTGTCGGCATATTTGATGTTGCCCATGGCTTCCATGATCATCGCCGCATCCATGATGCCGATGGAGGGGATGTTGAGAATGGAGGTCTTGCCCTTGAACTTCGGGTCCATGATATCGGCCCAGCTGGAGATATCGCGGCCGACGAGATCGGGGCGGATGCCGAGCGTATCGGCATTATAGATGGTCGGGACCATGGTGAAATAATCGGTCTCGCCCTTCGCAAATGTCTTGTCGCCGGGCTTTTCGACGAAACCGACGGTGTGCGGGGCCGTGCCCTGCGCGACGACGCTGTCCGGCTTCAGCTTGCCGTTTTTGAACAGCGGCACGATCTTGTCGTAATATTTCAGCTTCTTGATTTCCATCGGCTGGATGACGCCGGCCGGATAGACCTTCTTCAGGATCCAGTATTCGATATCGGCGATATCGTAGGAATTCGGCTGGGTAACGGCGCGCTGGGCGGCGGCATCCGAATCCGTCGCCGTCATTTCGAGCGTGATGCCGAGATCGGCCTTGCACTTTTCGGCAATGGCGTTGAGGTTCGACACACCGGTGCCGAACTGGCGGATGGTGATCGGGTTCTGCGCCCAGATGGTTGGGAAGCCGGTGATGAGGCCGGAGCCGATTGCGGCACCCGTGGCGGCTGCGCCCGCCTTCAGGAGGCCGCGGCGGGACAGGCCCTTTTTGCTGTTGGTGGTATCGGTCATTTCAAAGTTCTCCTCTGGTTATTTTTGGGGTCACTTCTCTACCCGGCCGAGCACGATGGCATCGGCCGCATTCCATGAAAGCGGTATGGCGTCTCCGGTCCTGACCGGATTTTCGAAGAAGGCGGCATCGCTGAGGATGACGTTGAAATCCTCGATGCCCGCGCCGGTTACGGCGATCTTCACGCTTGCGCCGCGATATTCGACATTCGAGACGATGCCGGTGAAACCGAGGCCCGGCTGGTCTGCTTCACCGACGCGCACGCGGTCGGTGCGCACGGCGATATCGACCGCGCCGTCATCCGGGGCGACGCCGCTTGCCGTGAAAGTGCCGCCGCCCGCCACTTCGAGCGTGACGAGATCGTCCGTTTTTTCCCGGTAACGCCCGGAAATGACATTGTGGTCGCCCATGAAGCGGGCAACGAAAGCGGTGGCGGGACGCTCGAACACCTCGCGCGGCGTGGCCGCCTGTTCGATGCGGCCGTCATTCATGACGACGATGATATCGGCCAGCGCCATGGCCTCTTCCTGGCTGTGGGTGACGTGGACGAAGGTGATGCCGAGCGAGGTCTGCAACTTCTTCAACTCGGCGCGCATGCGGATCTTGAGGAACGGGTCGAGCGCCGAAAGCGGCTCGTCCAGCAGCAGCGCCTCGGGATCGGTAATCAGCGCACGCGCCAGCGCCACGCGCTGCTGCTGGCCGCCGGAAAGCTGGGCCGGCCGGCGGCTGGCATAGGGTTCGAGCTGCATCAGCCGCAGCATCTCGAGCGCCTTCGCCCGGCGGCTTTCCTTGTCCACGCCCTTCATCTTGAGGCTGAAGGCGACATTGTCGACGAGATCGAGATGCGGAAACAGCGCATAGGACTGGAACATCATCGCCGTGCCGCGCCGGGCGGGCGGCAGATCGGTGACGACTGTATTGCCTAGCCGGACATCGCCGCTGGAGATGCTTTCGTGGCCGGCAATCATCCGCAATGTCGAGGTCTTGCCGCAGCCCGACGGGCCGAGCAGGCAGCAATAACTCCCGGCCGGAATCTTGAGGCTTATCGCATGCACGGCGGTGGTGTTGCCGTAAATCTTGGATACGGACGCGATGTCGATTGCTGCGGCTTTGCTCATAAACACTCTCCTGCGACGTCTTTGTCATGCAGGAGCCGTGCCAATCGGCTTAGCTATTGATGTAAAATGATATTTTTCTGCGCTTTGGAGACCGTTGCGCGGACCTGCCCAATTTTACAGCGATTGTTTTCGATTCATTGCAGAAATTGTATGCAATCTGAAAACCGGAATGTCCCGCGCTTCACCCGGCCTTGAACCGGTCGAAAGCGGTGAGATATTTGACCGTGGGATCGGCGTCCCAGCGGTAGATTTCGGTCCGCAGGAAATGCAGTTCCTCTTCGAGCTTTTCCTCCGGCAGCTCCACCCACCAGGATTTCGGCCGCCCATCGGAACCGTCCGACCAGCGATAGCCCCGCTTTTTCAGGTGATCCTTCATGTCGAACGGGCTGTTTTCCGCGTAGAGGCGCACCCTTGAGCGCCGGCTTGCCTCATCAAGTTCGGCAAAGGGCGTGCTGCTCTGGCCGGGGCGCGTCTGCTCCAGCACCTCCAGCAGGGCGAAACAATCGTCCACCGCGCGATGGCCATCGTGGAAATAGCCGGATTGCCCGATCAGATAACCGAGCTTGTTGCCCTCGAAACCACGCGTGCGCCAGTCTATTTCCGAAACGGAGCAGGCCCATGCCTTGTCGCGGAAGATCGGCGAGAAGGCCTCGCAAAAGGGGCGGTCGAAACCGGCATTGTGGGCGATGATCAGATCGGCATGGGCAATGAGGGAGGTCAGCCGGTCCATGTCTATCGACTGTCCCGCGACCATCTCGTCGGTAATACCGGTCAGGCGGGTGATTTCTTCGGGAATCGCGATACCCGGCTGCCGCAAGCCGCCATAGATGCCGGTGACATCGCCGATTGTGCCGTTATCGTCGAATGTGAAGGCGATGACGCCGATTTCGATGATCTCATCGGTGCGATGGTCGAGGCCCGTCGTTTCCGTATCGAGGATCACCCCCTGACGGGCGAATTCCGGCCTTGGCCGATCGACGACAGCGCGCGGCTGCAGCCGGCGCAGGACACGATAATTACCGGTGGATTCAAGATGTGCGGCAAGCGCCTCATCGTCCGCACCGGTCTTTTGGGCCGTTTCGCGACCACCGGCTTTTCGCCCTCTTTCAGCCTGCGGAAGCCGCGCTGCCGCGGGTGCGAAAAAATCCAACTGGGAGGTCATTATGCGCCTGTCCGCCTTGCCCGGAAATCAAGATTGAGTATTCCAACATATGCGCACAGGCTCACAGTAACAACAGCGGTCGCTCTCATCCACAGAAACGGCATATCTCACGGGGTACAGTTAAGGGTTGCGGCTTCAATTTACGATGGTAAAAAAAGCGCACCGTTCCCGTGTTTCAGGAGAGAAGAAGAATGCCGCTTCCATCGCCTTCCAACCCGAAAACGCTCGCTGACCAGAGCCGGCTGAAGCTGTTTCCGCTGCAAAGCGGGCCGCATTTCGCCAATGCAGGCCTTACCAACGGGGCAAGCGGCATCGTCTTTACGGGCTATACGCGCGATGCGAGCCTCGACAACGAGGCCTTCTCCTGCTGCGGCAGTTACACCCTGCGCAATTCCGTCCACGCCGCGATTGCCGGCACGACAAGCGACAATTGCACGGTCTTTGCCCTGAAGAGCATCATCAACCAGCGCCCGTGCCTGGCGGTCGGGAAGTTCGACCCGGATGGCAAGCCGCTGGCATTGTCAAAGTCGGAATTCGAAGAGGTCACCAAACCCCTGTTCCAGTTCGCGGACAAGGTGTCGCCGATTCTCGGCAGCGAGCCGGCGCCGGGCATCCAGATCCGCAGCGGCGACGCCTCCTATAATTATCAGGTGGACGCACGCAGCGGCCGCTTCCGCTTCACCTATAAGGACGCCATGAACGGCGGTCGTTTCGGACCTTCGGCCGACGGCAATTTTTCCCTGGAACATGACGGCCATCGGCTCGCCAGAATAAGCGCCGGCGGCAGCTATAGCAGTTCGGACAATTCGATTGCCGCCTCGGCCTATCGCGACATCGAATCCCGCGGCTTCGAAACGACAGTGCGCAGCGGCCAGGCTTCCGCCATGTTTGGAAGAACCTACACGGAAAATGCCATTACCCGCAAAATCGGCGTCGGTTACGGCGACACCTCGTTCCGGCGCGAGGATACGCCGGGAGGAACGATCAAGGAAACCCTTGGGCACAAGCTGGACAAGGTCACGCTTGAAGTCTCCCGCACGCGTGACCGGGCGAAGGGCACCGAATATATGTTGACCATCAAGATGGAGCTTTGAGGCTTCGGCAACCGGAGCGACCGCGACAGCAGTTCCTCAGGAGGCCTGCCTGTCGAGAAGGTTTTCGCAATTGGCCGGATTGCCGATGATCTCGCTCGTCCTGACGATGGAGGCGGCATCCGCGGTTATCTTGATGATGCAGTCGCGGCGATGTTCCTTGATCTTCATGCCCTCGGTTTCCGAGACCTGCGCCTGCCCGTTGACGGTCTTGACTTCGCGCCTGTTGCTGAGGCCGGCATAGGTCTCCCTATCGACTTTCAGCCAGTAGGATTCGGTTTCGCCGTTTTCGATGATGACCTTGTTCGGGCGGCCGAGTCGGGCGATTGCGGCCTCGCGCGGTTGCCCCACGAAACCTGCGACAGTGCGGGAAATCTCCGTCTCGCCGGCGCTGGTGCACGCCGCAACGACAACCAGCACGGCCGCCAGGCATCCTCTTTCAAGCCATCTCATTTCCAGATCATTCCCTACAAAACGTCACCGGCCCCGGTTGTCGGCCAGCGTCCGGGGGCAAATCTAGGCACGATCATTTTGCACGGAAAGATGGAACGGCCGCAAAGCCGATCAACTTCTTATGATCAGCCCTGTCGCGGGAAGCCGATTTACCGGTCCGGCGCGCGCCGTTTTTACCTGTTGCGGAACACGGTGCAGGGAACGCCCGCCCGCCGGATATCGCCACAAAGCGCATTGGCTTCGGCTCTGGTTTCCCGGCCGATGCGGGCGGCATAACGCGGCCGCGAACCGAAATTGCCGCCCCGCTGCCGCACGATCAAAGCCCGCTCGGCATTTAGCGGCTCCGAAAGCTGCAGGATCGCCCGGGTGAAAAGCCGGTTCGCCACGGCCGGATTATAATGCGCCGCAAGCTGCACGCCCCAGGGTGCCCAGTCGGCCGATGCAATGAGAACGGGATCGTTCATGGTGCGGGTGTCGGCGAGACGCACGCAGGCGTCGAGAAAGGAACGGTTGTCATCCAGCGCCGGCGCCGCCTTTTCCGGCGGATTGTCCTTCCATGTCTCCACCGGATAACCGGTGATCGCGAACACATAATCGCGGGTTTCGGTGGGCAGGCGACCGTTGGCGATGAAGTTCCGCAAGCCCGCCTCCCCCGCATTGTAAGCTGCGGCGGCAAGGCCGAAATTGCCGAACTGCACGTTCAATTCGGAAAGATATCGGGAAGACGCCTCAAGCGCGGCGATGATGTTGAAACTGTCTTCGAGACCGCGCAACCGCGCCGTTCCCGGCATGAACTGGGCAATGCCCTCCGCCCCCTTCGGGCTGACCGCATTGGGCCGGAACAGGCTTTCCCGCCAGATCAGCCGGGCGAAATAATCCGGCGGAACGGCATGGCGGGCGGCGAGCACCTCGATGGCATGGCAAAGATCGTTATTGTAACTGCCGGCATTGATGCACAAATCCGGCGCGACATCATGGGTATAGGCGCAGGCGGCTTTTTCCCCGGCGGGCTGTTCGGCTTGCGCCGCGCCGAAGGCTGCGGTCAGCAGACACAGGGCAAGAGCCATGCGGCTTGTCGATATCCCTGCCAAGCGAAAGTCCCCGAAAATTCCAGACGCGATGTGCCGATTATCGGCCAATCCGGAAGATATGCCCAGCTTCCCGGCTTGTCATCACGTATCGAACATCGAATGGACTGGCGTGATCGGATGGAAGGCAAGTCGAGCCAATCACGCCGACGTCATTCTCGGGCCTGTCCCGAGGATCTGCAACGTATTGATTTTATTAAACGTGATTAGATCCTCGGCACAGGGCCGAGGATGACGCCGAGAGAATGTTGATACTCCGCGGCTGACTTTAAAGGGTGCTGCGGACCGTCCGGAATTTAAACCGGACGACAGTGGCACAGTGCCGATGATGAGAGAATGTGGGCTCACCACCGGCTTCAGGGCGACTGAGGCCTCACCCTAAAAGTCCTGCCACTCCTCATGCTTGACGGCAACCGCAGCGGAACCGCGCGCCGCAAGCGGGCGGGATGCGCTGCGATGCGAGGGCGCCGGCGCGGATTGCGGCTCGAAGCCGCTACGCGCGGAGGCGGCGGAACGCGGAGCGTCCTCGAACCGGAATTGCCCGAGAAGCTCGAACAGGGCAGCCGCTTCCCGCGCAAGGCTGTGGCTTGCGGCGGTCTGCTCCTCGACCATGGCGGCATTCTGCTGGGTGCCCTGATCGACGGTGTTGACCGCCTGATTGATTTCCGCAAGCGCCGTGGACTGTTCGCGCGCGGCATCGACAATCGCAACGACATTGGTGTTGATATCCCGCACCTGCTCGGCGATTTCCTGCAGGGCCGAACCCGCCCGGGTGACGAGGCCGACGCCGTTTTCCACCTGCGCGCCGGAAGCATTGATCAGGCTCTTGATTTCCTTGGCGGCCGTTGCGGAACGCTGCGCGAGTTCGCGAACCTCCTGCGCAACCACGGCAAAACCCTTGCCCGCCTCACCCGCGCGGGCGGCTTCCACGCCTGCATTCAATGCCAGAAGATTGGTCTGGAAGGCGATTTCGTCGATCACGCCGATAATGTTGGAAATCTCGCGCGATGATTTTTCGATCTGGTCCATGGCGCCGATCGCATCGCGCACCACCTGGCCAGAATGTTCCGCGTGATCACGGGCACGGGCGACGATCTTGCCGGCCTCTTCGGCGCGGCGGCTCGAATCGTTGACGGCGGTGGTGATTTCTTCGAGCGCGGCTGCCGTTTCCTCGATGGAGGCGGCCTGCTGCTCCGTGCGTCTGGCGAGATCGTCGGCAGCGGACCTGATCTCGTTGGAACCGGACGAAATGGCGCCGGCATTTTCAGACACCAGCGTCATGGCCCTTTTCAGCTTTTCCGAAGCCGCGTTGAAATCCGTGCGCAATCTTTCAAGCGAGGGGATGAAGGGTTTGTCGATGCTCTGGGCAAGATCGCCCTCGGCCAGATCGGTGAGGCACTGCGCCAGCTTTTCGACGTTTTCGACGCGGCCGGTCACGTCGGTCGCGAATTTGACGACCTTGAACACCTTGCCGTTGAGATCGAAGATCGGGTTATAGGACGCCTGAATGAAGACCTTGCGGCCGCCCTTGCCAAGCCGCATGAACTCGTCCGCCACGAGATCGCCGCCGGCCAGCCTTTCCCAGAACTGCTTATATTGCGGCGACTGCGTATAGGCCGGTTCGCAGAACATGGAATGGTGCCTGCCCTGCACTTCCGCCAGCGAATAACCGAGAGCGGCGAGAAAATTCTCGTTTGCGGTCAAAACCTCGCCATTCGGGGAGAATTCGATGATGGCCTGCGCCCGTGACAGGGCATCGATCTTGCCCGCATCTTCCGCCGCCTTCAGCTTGCGGTCGGTAATATCGGTGGCGATCTTGACCACCTTCACCGGCTTGCCGCGACGAAACACCGGATTGTAGGACGCCTCGATCCAGACTTCCCGGCCGCCCTTGCCGATGCGCTTATATTGCCGCTGATCGAACTGGCCGGCCGAAAGCTTGGACCAGAAGGCCTTGTAATCCTGCGAGGACACGACCGCAGGTTCCACGAACATGCTGTGGTGCCTGCCGACGATTTCCGAAAGCTCATAACCGAGCGCCCGACAGAAATTCTCGTTGGCGTTGAGAATTTTTCCCGAAAGATCGAATTCGATTATGGCCTGGGATTTGGAAAGCGCGGCGAGAACCGCAAAAGCATTGGCACCACGATCAAGAATACTCACGCGCGTTTCTCCGATGGAAAAGGATGATTCCTATTCAAAATCATTCGTGAATATTATGATTACATTCTTAAATAATATTTAAGGATAAAGTTGATGTTCGTCATCTGAAGTTGCAGATACCGTGGCAATGTGTTGCCTGCCGGTTTTTTCTCGCCGCCGTTTTTTTGGAACGTTCGGCGCATGGTCGCATTCTATACCGAATGGGGAACCGGCAATGGCCGGCGAATTTCCGCGCCGGCGCGACGACGATTTGAATTTGGGAGGAACACACCGATGGAAAAGAACACGATCTGTATCTGGTACGACAAGGATGCCGAGGCCGCGGCCAGATTTTATGCCGAAACCTTTCCCGATAGCGCGGTAACCGGCGTTCACCACGCACCGAGCGACTATCCTTCCGGCAAGAAGGGAGATGTGCTGACGGTGCAGTTCACCGTGGCAGGCGTTTCCTGCATCGGCCTCAATGGCGGGCCGGTCTTCAAGCAGAGCGAGGCTTTCTCGTTCCAGATATCGACCGAAGATCAGGAAGAAACCGACCGTTACTGGAACGCCATCGTCGGCAATGGCGGGCAGGAAAGCGCCTGCGGCTGGTGCAAAGACAAATGGGGCGTTTCCTGGCAGATCACGCCGCGCGTGCTGATGGACGCCATGGCCGCCGGCGGCGCGGAGGCCAAACGCGCCTTCGACGCGATGATGGACATGAAGAAAATCGATGTCGCCGCCATCGAGGCTGCACGTCGCGGTTGACTGGCGAAAGCTGTTCAGCAGCAGGTAGCGAGGCGGGCCAAAAACAGGAAGATACTGATAAATAATCCTAAATTCCGATTTTCCGTATTTATCGCACTTTTTTCGCCGCGCGGAATGGGCTGCGCGGCCAGTCATCATAAAACGTTCAACAAACTGTAAGCCATCCGTCAAAGACGGCTGTTAGCAGAGCCTCCGTGGCTTCGTGCCGGGGACGTGGAGTCCTTGCCGAGCAGGCCATCATTCCAGCAACGGGGCTCAACTCATGAAATCTTCCGCTCTGACTTCCTTCGTGGCCGGCGTCGCCATCGCCGCCGCCTTCGGTGCCACGGCCGCCCAGGCAGAAAAGACCAAGTTCGAATTATGGCATGGCCTTTCCGGCGATCTCGGCGACCGCGTGCAGGACACCTGCAAGAAGTTCAACGAATCCCAGGCCGAATTCGAAATCGTCTGCACCTCGCAGAACGACTACGAATCCACCCTGCAGAACACCATTGCCGCCTATCGCGCCAAGAAGCAGCCCGCCATCACCCAGATTTATGACGCCGGCACGCTGGACATGATGCTGTCCAAGGCTTTCGTTCCCGCCAAGAAGCTGATGGCCGACAATGGCTACAAGATCGACTGGAACAATTATTTCCCCGGCATCGCCAATTACTACGCCACGGCCGCCGGCGAGCTGAACTCCTTCCCCTACAATTCCTCCACCGCCGTCATGTATTACAATGTCAGCGCGTTCGAGAAGGCCGGCATCACCTTCAAGCCGGACACCTGGGAACAGGTCGAGGAAGCCGCAAGGAAGCTCAAGGCCGCCGGTTTCGAATGCCCGATGGCGTTCAACTTCGACACCTGGATGTTCATGGAGCAGTTCTCGGCCATCCATAACCAGCCCATCGCCACCAAGGGCAACGGCTATCAGGGCCTCGACGCCGAACTCACGGTCAACAAGACGAAATTCGTCGATCACGTTAAATTCTTCAAGAAGATGCAGGACGAGAAGCTGTTCGTCGTCAAGACCAAGCAGCTCGGCATGGATCTCCTGCCCGCCTTCACCTCGCAGACCTGCCAGATTTTCACCGGCTCGATCGCCAGCCACGGCTCGGTCGGCAAGGGCATGCCGGAAGGCGTCAAGTGGGACGTCGCCATGCTGCCGGTCTGGAAGGGCACCGCACGCCAGAACTCGCTCGTCGGCGGCGCTTCGCTGTGGGTCATGGCCGGCCGTCCGGAAGCCGAATACAAGGGCGCTGCCGCGTTCCTGAACTTCATCGCCCAGCCCGACATGGTTGAGTGGTGGTCCACCGTCACCGGCTACATCCCGGTCACCAAGACCGGCTACGACGCCATGAAGGCCAAGGGCTTTTACGACAAGGCTCCCTTCAAGGGCCGTGAAAAGGCCATCGAAAGCCTGACGTTTACGCCGCCTTCCGAATATACCCGCGGCATCCGCCTCGGCAACTTCACGCAGATCCGCAAGGAACTCTCGACCTCGCTCGAAGCCATCTTCATGCAGAACGCCGATGTCCAGGCCGAACTCGACAAGGCCGTCGAGCGCGCCAACACCGGCCTTCGCCGCTTCGAAAAGACCTATGAAGGCGCCAAGCTGAACTAAGCGTTCTTTCATCGCCGTCAAAGGCCTGTCCGGACAGTCGTTCGGGCAGGCCCGCCGAAATCTCGAACCCTGCCGGACTCCAATGGAAAAGCGTACCGTCTTCAAAAGCACATGGCTGCCTGTGCTCTTCGCCCTGCCGCAGTTTCTGCTTATCCTTCTGTTCTTCTATTGGCCGGTCGCGGCGGTGCTGAACTGGGCATTCACGCTGGAGCCGCCCTTCGGCGGCCAGGCGGAATTCGTCGGTTTAGCCAATTTCATCGAAACCTTCGGCGATCCGCTTTATTGGCAGTCGATCCTCACCAGCCTGATCTTTGCGGTCGCCGGTCCGTTTTTCGCGATCCTCATCGGCCTCGTGCTCGCCCTTGCGGTCGATCGCCAGCTTCCCGGCTCCGGCTTTTTCCGGGTGCTTTATATCCTGCCCTATGCGATTGCCGGTCCCGCCGCCGGCATGGCCTTCCGCTTTATCCTGTCGCCGGAACGCGGCATCGCCGCATCGTTGAATTCCTGGTGGCCCGATATCTGGAACCCGGCCAAATACGGCGAGCACGCGCTCATCCTCGTCATCGTCATCTTCATCTGGAAATGGGCGGGTTACACCTTCATCTTCCTGTTCGCCGGCCTGCAATCCGTGCCGCGTTCGCTGACGGAGGCCGCCGCCATGGACGGTTCCGGGCCCATTCGCCGCGCCATCGACATTCAGGTGCCGCTGCTGGCCCCGACCCTGTTCTTCCTCACCGTCATCATGATGACCGAGGGTTTCGTCGGCGCCGATACGTTCGGCATCGTCGCCTCCACCACCGAGGGCGGCCCCAACCACGCGACCGAAGTGATGGTGTACCGCATCGTCAGCGAGGCCTTCGAGGGGCTGAACTATTCCGGCGCCTCGGCGCAGAGCCTCGTCCTCATCGGCCTCATCATGGTCTTCACCTTCATCCAGTTCCGCTTCGTCGAGCGGCAAGTCCATTACAAGTGAGGCGGCGATGATCCAGCGCACACCCTATGCCGACGCCCTGACCTATGCGATCATGGTGGCCGGCTTCTTCCTGCTCATCGGCCCCTTCATCGTCGTCATTTCCGGCGCCAGCCAGTCGGTCCAGCAGGTCAACAGCGTCCCCTTCAACTTCATGCCGCAGGGCGAATTCTTCACCAATGCGCAAGCGGCCTGGCAACGCGCCAATCTCGGCAACGCCCTCCTCAACAGCATGATCATGGCGACGCTGGTGACCGTCGGCAAGGTGGCCCTTTCGGCCTTCACCGCCTTCGCCATCGTGTTCTTCCGCTCGCCGCTCAGGCACCTGTTCTTCTGGACGGTGTTCATCACCCTTATGCTGCCGCTCGAAGTGCGCGTGGTGCCGACCTATTCCGTCGCCGCCGATCTTTTCCAGCCGTTCCGCTCCATCCTCGGCCTGTTCGGCATCGAGGTCACCTTGGAATGGAACCTGCTGAACTCCTATGCCGGCCTTACCCTGCCGTTGATCGCCACGGCCACCGGCACCTTTCTCTACCGGCAGTTCTTCATGACGATCCCGGACGAGCTGGCGGAGGCCGCGCGCATGGACGGTTCGGGTGCCGCGCGTTTCTTCGTGGACATGCTGCTGCCGCTGTCGCGCACCAACATGCTGGCGCTCACCACCATCATGTTCGTTTATGCTTGGAACCAGTATCTGTGGCCGCTGCTGATGGTCACCGACCCGTCCTACAAGACGGTGATGATGTCGCTGCGCGCGCTTTTACCCGCCGATGACGGCACGCCGGACTGGAACGTCACGCTGGCCGGTTCCCTCATCATCATCCTGCCGCCGCTTCTCGTCGTGGCCTTCCTGCAACGCTGGTTCGTCCGCGGCCTCGTCTCGTCCGACAAGTAACAGCGCGGCTTTCAACAACAAGGTTTTCCCATCATGGCTCAGATCGATATCCGTCAGGTCCGCAAATCCTATGGCAAGACGCCCACCCTGCACGGCGTGGACCTCACCTTCGACTCCGGCGAATTCGTCGTCATCCTCGGCCCGTCGGGCTGCGGCAAATCCACGCTTCTGCGCATGATCGCCGGTCTGGAGGACATCACCTCCGGCGAGATCGCCATTGGCGGGCGGGTGGTCAACACGCTGGAGCCGCGCGAGCGCGGCTGCGCCATGGTGTTCCAGAACTACGCGCTTTACCCGCATATGTCGGTGGCCGGCAATATCGGCTATGCGCTGAAGGTCGCCGGCGTTCCGAAGGCCGAACGCCAGCGCCGCATCGAGGAAACCGCAAAGATCGTCGGCCTTTCCGATTATCTGGAGCGCAAGCCCGCGGCCCTTTCCGGCGGCCAGCGCCAGCGCGTCGCCATGGCCCGCGCCATCATCCGCGAACCTGCGGTGTTTCTGTTCGACGAGCCGCTCTCCAACCTCGACGCCAAACTGCGTGTAACCATGCGCGCGGAAATCCGCAAGCTGCACCAGCGCCTCTCCGCCACATCCATCTTCGTCACCCACGATCAGGTGGAGGCCATGACGCTGGCCGACCGGCTGGTGGTGATGAACAAGGGTAATGTCGAGCAGGTCGGCCATCCGCTGGATATCTATCACCGCCCGGCCAGCACCTTCGTGGCCTCCTTCATCGGCTCGCCTGCCATGAACCTGTTCAACACGAGGGTGGAGGTGGAATCGCCCTCCGTGATGCTGCATGGCACGCCCGTAAAGCTCTTCCCCGAAACTGCGCTGGAACTGCGCGGCCGCGACGTGACCGTCGGCATCCGCCCGGAACAGTGCGTGGTCAGCACGGATGGCGCCGGCGTGCCGGCGGTCGTGGATTTCGTCGAAGAACTGGGCTCGGGCCGCATCGTCCATGCCGATATCGCCGGCGAGACCTTCTCCGCCGCGATCGGTGAGGACCTTTCGGTAAAACCCGGCCAGCGCATCCACCTCGATCTCCCCGCCGCCCACCTTCATTTCTTCGATCCGGCCACGGGAAAACGGATCGAAACCGAGGGCGCCGTCGAAACCACCCGCATCGGCAACGAGAAACTGCTGGCGGTCTAGAAGATTTCCCGTGAACGGGGGTTCGCGGGGGAGTGCACTGGCCTTCTGTTTTAACGCATTGTCCGGACGTGAAAGCGATTTCGCTTTTTACTCAAAAATGCTCCAGCGGCCGCGCAAGGCGCGTCCGCTGGAGTCTCGGATATAGTCCGCCGCACGGGATCGGGTTGGGCCGGGCCGAGTCCGGCCGGATTTGGGAACATTATACTATAGGCGGCTGGCGGCTGGCGGCTGGCGGCTG
>NZ_ASXX01000028.1:0-33776 GCF_001526505.1 Agrobacterium sp. D14 | reverse complement strand
GTTCGACTCCCCTAGGGCGTGCCACTTGCTTCTCCTTTAAAATCAGCTGCCTGCACAAAAATCTTCACGCATCGCGTAAAGAAGTCTCGTTGTGCCTCATCCACTCGCCTGGGCCGGTGTCCGGTGAAATTCCAAGATAGCTGGAAGGCCCTGTCAGTGCGCAAAGTCAGGGCGCGAAAGCCGCGTCCAGAACGCGCAGTTGAACGCGCCTCTGGCCCTGCCAGAGATCGGCGCCCACGGTGCCGGCGACGTGAATATTCCGGCCACGCGCATTCAGCAGCATCTGCCCCAGAGGCGCTTCTGCGGCGCGGAACGCAATGCCGTCCAGCCGCGAGCCGTCCATGGCTTCCAGCGTGATCTTGACGTGAGCTGTACCCACAAGCCGCACATCGCGCAGACGATGCGCCGGCACGGCAAAGATGGGCTGCGAATGACCGGAGCCATATGGACCGGCCTGCTCCAGCTGGTCAACAAGCTGCAATGTCGCGCCCGACGCGCCGATAGCGCCGTCGATCTTCAGCACGCTGCTTTCCACCAGCTCGTTCACGGTCTTTGCCGCCACTTCCTCGAAGAAAGTCCTGAGCTTGCCGAGATTGGCGCGCTCCACCGTCAGGCCGGCCGCCATGGCATGCCCACCGCCCTTGACCAGCAAGCCGGCCTCCACGGCGGCGCGCACCATGCGCCCCATATCGAAGCCGTTGATCGAACGGCCGGAACCGGTGCCCTTGCCGGAGGGATCGAAGGCAATGGCGAAGGCGGGACGGCGGAAGCGATCCTTCAGACGCGAGGCAAGCAGACCGACAATGCCGGGATGCCAGTTTTCACGCGCAGTCACGATGACGCCCGCACCCGAGCCGTCGCCATATTCGAACAGCGCCTCCGCTTCGGCTTCCGCCAACATGGCCGCTTCCATAGCCTGCCGCTCGCGGTTCAGCTCATCCAGCCTCTCGGCAATGACTTCGGCCTGCGAAGCATCGTCGATGGTCAGGAGACGGCTGCCGAGCGCAGCGTCGCCGAGCGGCCGCCGGCATTGATGCGCGGCCCGATCAGGAAACCGAAATGATAGGGCGTCACGGGCCCGCCCAGCCCCGCCTTCTTGAACAAGGCAGCAAGCCCGGCATTGTTCATATGGCGCGCGGCAATCAGCCCCTTCACCACATAGGCGCGGTTGAGCCCCTTCAGCGGCACCACATCGCACACGGTGGCAAGCGCGACGATATCGAGAAGCGACAGCAGATCGAGCGTGAAGGCCTGCCTGTGCCGCTTCTCTTTCAACAGCCGCAGGGTGGCCACCAGCACGAGGAACACGACGCCGGCGGCGCAGAGATGCCCCTGCCCAGACAGATCGTCTTCGCGGTTGGGATTGACCAGCGCCACGGCCGGCGGCAGCTCCGTGCCGACCTGATGGTGGTCTATCACCACGACATCCGTTCCCGCATCTTTGGCAGCCTTCAGCGATTCATGGCTGGTGGAGCCGCAATCGACCGTCACGATCAGCGTCGCACCATTGGCGGCAAGCTGCTGCATCGCCGCCGGGTTCGGCCCATAGCCCTCGAAAATGCGGTCGGGAATATAGATTTCCGGTGTCAGACCGAAATGCGCGAGAAACCGGTACATCAAGGCGGAGGAAGCAGCGCCGTCGACGTCGTAGTCGCCAAAGATCGCCACCTTCTCGCCTGTCTCGATGGCCCGCACCAACCGCTCGGCGGCCTTTTCGCAATCGGTCAGCACATGCGGATCGGGCATCAGGGAACGAATGGTCGGATCGAGGAACGCCAGGGCGTCATCCACACCCACACCGCGCCCGGCAAGCACCCGTGCGATCAATTCGGGGATGGCGTGGATCTGGGACATGGCCAGCGCGCGGTTCTGCCCGGCCTGATCCAGCCGCGACACCCAGCGCTGTTCTGTCGCCGACCGCTCCACGCTTAGAAACGCGCGGGCCACGGTATCGGCCGGCTCCATCATTGCCATCCTGTCCATTCATCCTGTCATGCGCCCAATCGCGCTTTAAAACGGGCTAAATGGCGATGGCGCGTTTTTCAAGCAAAAACGCGCTTATGAGGATTCACACCGAAAAAATCGAGAAAAACGGGCTGACGATCGAGACGGCGCCAACAAGCAGCAGCAGCGAGAACACGGCAAGCGAACACCAGTTGCGCTCATGCTCCCCCATATCGAATTCCATGCTGCGAATATTGTCATTGGCATTGTGAGGCCGCGCCCGGTGATGGGCGGCCGCAACGCCTGCGCGCTTATTGTCCTTGAACAGGATGATCGATGTCACGGCCACGCCTCCCTCGCTTGGTGAACAGGATTAACCATAGTGCCGAATCGCCTTGTTTTCCAGCGCTTCCGACGCCGTCCCCCCAAATTTTATGGGCGCGAGACTACCGGCATGATGCAGGCAGCCATAGAACGAAAAACCGCGCCTCCATCCGGAAGCGCGGCCCTCGATAACATCAAGATGACGAAGCGTCTCAGGTGCGCTCGATGCGGATGACCTGCGGCTCGCTGACGAGATATTTCTCGTTCTTGATCGCTTTCACGGCCTTGCGGATCGCATCTTCCATCGTCGCGTGGGTAACGAGGATGATGGTCTGCGGCGCGCCTTCCACATGCACGCGCTGACGCTGCACGATGGATTCCAGCGAGATGTTGTTATCCGCCATGCGGGTGGCGATGGAGGCGAAGACGCCGGCCTGATCCTTCACCGTCAGGCGAATGAAATAACCGCCCTCGTGGCTCTTCATCTTGGCGCGGCGGTATTCCGTCAGCGATTTCGCCGGACGGCCGAGAACCGGCACCTGCTGGGCGCCCGGACGGCTCTTGGCGATATCGGCAATGTCGCCCAGTACGGCGGACGCCGTGGCGTTGCCGCCCGCACCCGGGCCAACCATCAGCAATTCGCCGAGAATATCGGATTCGATCGCCACCGCATTGGTGACGCCATCCACCTGGGCGATAACGGAATCGAGCGGCACCATGGTCGGATGCACGCGCTGCTCGATGCCGGATTCGGTCACCTGCGCCACGCCGAGAAGCTTGATGCGATAACCGAGTTCGGCGGCCGCCTGAATGTCCTCGCTGGAGATATTGGTGATGCCTTCCAGATAGATGTCATCGGCCGAAATCTTGTTGCCGAAGGCAAGCGTCGTCAGGATGGCGAGCTTGTGGGCCGTATCGTTGCCCTCGATATCGAAGGCCGGATCGGCTTCGGCGTAACCCAGCCGCTGCGCTTCCTTCAGACAGGCCTCGAAGGACAGCCCTTCCTTCTCCATCTTGGTCAGGATGTAGTTGCAGGTGCCGTTCATGATGCCGTAGATGCGCGACACATGGTTACCGGTCAAGGATTCACGCAGCGCCTTGATGACGGGGATACCGCCGGCCACCGCCGCTTCGAAATTGAGAAGCGCGCCCTTGTCTTCGGCAATGGTCGCCAGTTCGACGCCGTGCTTGGCCAGCAGCGCCTTGTTGGCTGTCACCACATGGAGACCGCGTGCAAGTGCGGCACGCACTGCATTTTCCGCCTGGCCGGAAGCACCGCCGACCAGTTCGACGAAAACGTCGATCTCGGCTTCGCTCGCCAACTGCTCCGGCGTGTCGAACCAGGTAATACCCGTGAGATCGATGCCGCGGTCGCGCGAACGGTCGCGCGCGCTCACCGCAATAATCTCAATCGCGCGTCCGCAGGTAATCGCAAGTTCGTTGCTTCTCTGCTGGAGGATGCGCACGAGCGAAGCGCCGACAGTGCCGAGCCCCGCTATGCCGATTCTCAATGAATCTGCCATGGGTATGTTCCTGATTGCTGTTGATGGTGGCGGCCGGGACCCGGCCGCCTTGGGTTGCCCTTATCTGTGGGCGTTGAGCGAAACGACGTTATGCATCGTTTCGTCTGCGCTCGACAGGAAACGCTTCAGATTGCGCGCTGCCTGACGAATTCGATGCTCGTTTTCCACGAGCGCGAGACGGACGTAATCGTCGCCCATCTCGCCAAAGCCGATGCCGGGAGCAACGGCGATATCTGCCTTCTCGACCAGAAGCTTGGAGAATTCCAGGCTGCCGAGATGGCGGAATTTTTCCGGGATCTTCGCCCAGGCGAACATCGTCGCCGCCGGCGGCGGAACTTCGAAACCGGCCTTGCCGAAGGTGTCGACCATCACATCGCGGCGGCGGCGATAGACATTACGCACTTCGGCGATATCGGAACCGTCACCGTTCAGCGCATGGGTCGCCGCGACCTGGATCGGCGTGAAGGCGCCGTAATCGAGATAGGACTTCACACGCGTCAGCGCCGCGATCAGCCGCTCGTTGCCGACGGCAAAGCCCATGCGCCAGCCGGGCATGGAGAAGGTCTTCGACATGGAGGTGAACTCCACCGCAACGTCGATTGCGCCCGGAACTTCGAGAACCGAAGGCGGCGGATTGTTTTCGTCGAAATAGATTTCCGAATAGGCAAGGTCGGAAAGCACGATGATCTCGTGCTTCTTCGCAAAGGCGATGACGTCCCTGTAGAAATCGAGCGAAGCGACATGCGCCGTCGGGTTCGACGGGTAGTTGACGATCAGCGCCAGCGGCTTCGGAATGGAGTGGCGCACGGCGCGCTCCAGCGGTCCGAAGAAGCTGTCATCCGGCTCGACATTCATCGAACGGATAACGCCGCCCGCCATCAGGAAACCGAAGGCATGGATCGGATAGGTGGGGTTCGGACACAGGATCACGTCACCCGGCGCAGTGATGGCCTGCGCCATATTGGCGAAGCCTTCCTTGGAGCCGAGCGTGGCGACGACCTGCGTATCGGGGTTCAGCTTCACGCCGAAACGGCGGGCATAATAGGCTGCCTGCGCGCGGCGAAGGCCGGGAATGCCCTTGGACGAGGAATAACGATGGGTGCGCGGGTCCTGAACGACCTCGCAAAGCTTGTCGACGATGGCCTTCGGGGTCGGAAGGTCGGGATTGCCCATGCCGAGATCGATGATATCGGCCCCGGCCGCTCGCGCGCTCGCTTTCAAACGGTTGACCTGTTCGAAGACGTATTGCGGCAGACGCCGGACCTTGTGAAACTCTTCCATCTCTTTCCTCATGGGAATGGACCGGTTCTGCCGGCCCATAACGAAGGTTCGTTTTTTGTTGTTAAACGCCGCCGACACGAACCGACCCGGCAGGCGTTATTCATTGTAGCGCAAAGCACGGGAAAACCTACAAGGCTTTTCTCGGCCCACGCCGCATAGCGGTGATCCGCCCGTCCTTCCGGCACGGCCTTCTCAGCCCCGCCGGCAAGGCGGATCGCGCACTATGATCAGGGAACTTGCATAACGCCAGATTCTTGGAAAATGCAAGGCAAGCCATGCTCAAGAACGGCCATTCCTGCCCTTCAGCCGCGCTCACCCTTCACAATTGCCGCGCGGATGACCGAAAGCACGCGCTCCGGCTCGATATCCGTGCAGATGAGCTGGCTCGGATGCCCGTCCCAGTCGCCCGGCGGAAAGGCGCGGCCATCCGGCTTCTGGATCGTCTGGCCGTCGGCAAGACCGCCGCAGACCACACGCACCGGGCCGCTGCGGGTGGTAAACAGTTCCGGCGCGACGAGATAAACGCAGGCGCAGCTGTCATGCACCACCATGCCGTCGCCGGTGCGGGTCTTGTAGAAATCGATATAGAACTGCGACAGGTCGGAAAGCAGCTGCACGGGCTTGCCGCCGGCCTCTGCCATCTCCGCCATGAAGGCGCTGGTCATCACGGTTTTCGTCGTCACGTCCAGACCGACGACGACAACGCGCCAGGGTGCGGTGAAGACGAGATCGGCCGCTTCCGGATCGCCGTGAATATTGGCCTCGGCCGCCGGCGAGACATTGCCGTTCATATCGAAGGCGCCGCCCATGACGATCACCTCCTTCACCAGCGCCGCAAAATCCGGCTCCTCGCGAAGCGCCAGCGCCAGATTGGTCATGCGGCCGACGGCGATCAGCGTCACTTCGCCGGGGTTGGCCTTCACCGTCTCGATGATGAAGCGATGCGCCGGGCGCGGATCGAGCGGCAGATCGATGGTTTCAGGGATATCGATATCGCCGAGGCCGTTTTCGCCGTGGATAAAGGTCGGCCAATGGCCTTCCTTGCGGGCGGGATCGAAGGTCACGCCGGCGCCTCTCGCAACCGGTGCGGTCATCTGCCATTCCCGCTTGAGGAAGAGCGCATTACGGGTGGTGATATCGATGGGGGCGTTGCCGAAAACCGTGGTGACGCCGATCAGATCGATATCGGGGTGACGGTGCAGGAACAGAAGCGCCATGGCGTCGTCTACACCGGGATCCGTATCGAATATCACTTTATGCATAATGCCCTCATCCATATGTCTTCAAGCGCCATCCGCTTCTGCCGGCGACGCGCCACGGAAACATAACGATAAGCGGCAACACCGCAATCCCCCCGCAGGCGGCATATCATGCAGAAAAATATTGCGTGGCGGTCTTTTCAGTGAAAGAAGAAGCCCTCTCCCGCCGCCTGCCCGGATATCCCCAGTGCAAGACATCGCCCTCAACGTATTTATCGTCCTTTTCTGCGTCGCCATCTTTGCCGGCTTTATCGATTCCATTGCCGGCGGCGGCGGTCTCATCACCATTCCGGCGATGCTGATCATGGGCATTGCACCGCTCGATACGCTCGGCACCAACAAGCTGCAATCGCAGTTCGGCTCTGCCTCCGCCACCATCGCTTATGCCCGGCGCGGCCATGTCAATCTGAGGGAACAATTGCCCATGGCCGTCATGGCCATGCTTGGCGGCGGGCTCGGTGCGGTCACCGCCGCCTTCGTGCCGTCCGACCTGCTGCGCACCATCATGCCGTTCCTGCTGATCGCGATTGCAATCTATTTCGCCTTCAAGCCGCAGCTTAGCGATATCGACAGCCATCGCCGCATCACACCCTTCGTGTTCGGCTTCACCGTCGCGCCGCTGGTGGGCTTCTACGACGGTGTTTTCGGCCCCGGCGCGGGTTCCTTCTACATGCTCGCCTTCGTGGCGCTTGCCGGTTTCGGCATGTTGAAGGCAACCGCCCATACCAAGCTTCTGAACCTCGGCTCGAACTTCGGCGGTTTCGTTGTGTTTGCGATAGGTGGTGCGGTTTTATGGAAACTCGGCCTCGCCATGGGCGTCGGCCAGTTCATCGGCGCACAGATCGGCTCCCGCTTCGCCATGAAGAACGGCGCGAAGATCATCCGCCCGCTGCTGGTGCTTTCCTGCCTGGCCATGGCGACGAAGCTCCTTGCGGATGCATCATCCGCATGGTCCATCGCCGCGATATGGGAAACCGTGTTCCCGAAATAGCCGGAAACGGCAAAGCCGGGAGAGTGTCGTCAGAGACCGGCGCCCGCCGTCACGCCGTGGCGCGACGTCTGCGATCGGCAATTTCCCGGATCACCACCATGGCGCCCACGAGCTTGTAGGCGGAGGAATAGCAGGGGGACATTTCCAGCGACTTCACGATGGTCCGGCCGTTCTGATCTTCCGCATAGGTATATTTCGACGTATCGCCCTTGAAGCAATTGTCGAGTTTTTCCCGAAGGTCGTTCTGGAAGCGGTGGACGCCGACGAGTTCGGCAATGTGGCAGCCGACGAGCCCTTCCGGCGCATTGCGCTGGAAAGCGTCAAGCGCATTGGCAAAGGACACGCGGTAGCCGGGAGAAACGATGACCACCGGCTCGTCCAGATCGTTGAGCATGTCCTCATCGAGGATCAGATGGCGGTGATGCCATTCCAGGGTGTCCTCGTCCTCGTCACCGATGACCTTGGCCTTAGGCGGCATGCCAACATAACGGTCGACCAGGGTTCTCAGAAGCTCGGAATTGCGCTGCACGCAGCCGAGATCCTCCGCCTCGTGGTTCAGGAGGTCGATGGCGAAACGGAACTGTTCGCGAATATCCTCGGAGTTTTCAGTCTGACGCCCGACGACCCGCTCGAGAAGCTGCTCCAGTTCACGCTCCAGCACTGCGATCTTGTCGGCTTCGTTTTTACCAACGGCAGATTGCAGTTCCGTATAACGCAGCCAGAACAACTCAATCAAATCTTTCAACCCAACTCTCCCTGAACGGGCATAACCCGGTTCCCAATGCGAACGGATTAACCCTTTGCCCCCTGATTATAGCGTCTTTGCGCTTAAAAATGACGTAACGAAACGCAGGAACGCCGCGAGGATTGTTGTCCAAAATATCACAGCAGCCGCCAATTTTTCAATTTCGATAATCCATGAACGAAAAATGAGGTTCCGCTAATATGGAAAAACACCGAAACGCACGGTTTCCCGGCCGAATTTCGTGAAAATCGCGGAAAATCCGGCCGCACGGCAGTCACCTCAAATCTGGTGCTTCACGTCCCAGCGGTCGTGATACCACAGCCATTGTCCGGGGTATTCGCGCACCCAGCTTTCCACCTTGTCGTTCAGAAGCTGCGCCGTCGCCTGAATGTCGACATTGCCCTTCTCATCGCGCGGAATTTCAACCTTGGGCTCTATTTCCAGCCTGTAGCGATTGTCGGGAAGACGCACGCAACGGGCCGGATAGACATCGCAGTTGAACTGCCGCACCAGCTTGGCAAGCAGCGGATTGGTGCGGACTTCAAGGCCGAAGAACTTCGTCGTCAGACCCTTGCCGAACTTCTGGTCGACGAGCACGCCGACACCGCCGCCCTTTTCCAGCTGCCGCGCAAGCGCGAAAGAGGAACCGGCGTGCGACGGCACGAGATTGCCCATGCGCTCCTTGCGGAAATTGAACACCTTGTCCGCCACGAAAGGATTGTTCGGCGGACGGAACAGCACCGTTACATCGAGACCGAAAGCCGAGCCGGCCACCGGCAGCAATTCGAAATTGCCGCTATGGGCGGTAAAGACGATGAAGGGCCGCGGATTGTCGCGCAGCTCGAGGAAGGTCGGAATGCCCTCGACCTCGATGCGGCCCGGTTCGTTCTTTTCCGGATCGAAATCGAACAGCCGGTCGAGAAACACATACTCCGCCGCAAGCCGGCCCATATTGGCCCAGCTATCCATGGCGATCTCAAGCCGCTCCTCCTCGGATTTCTCCGGAAAGGCGCGCGCCAGATTATGGAGCATCAGCCTGTGGCGGCCGGTTTTCGGCCCCACCCAGCGCGCCAGCCGGTCGGCGGCGCGAATGCCCGCATCGGCGGGAAAAAGCTTCAGCAGGTTGAGAAGGCCGAAGGCGAATGTCGCAATCAGCCACTGCCGGAAGTGGTCCAGTTTCAGGACAATCCGTGTCAGGAACAGCTTCAAGATGCTCAGTCCATTCGCAGAACGATCTTGCCGAACACCTGGCGCGTCTCCATGCGCTCCAGCGCCCGGTCGATATCGTCGAAGGTCACTTCGGTGTCGATGACGGGATGAACGATGCCGCGCGCCATCTTCTGCATGGCGTTGGCCATGTTTTCCATGCGGCAGCCGAAGGAGCCGAGCAGCTTCAGCTGCTGCTGGAACAGCATCATCAGGTTGATATCGGTGGAAACGCCCGACGTGGAGCCGCAGGTGACGAGACGGCCGCCGCGCTTCAGCGAGAACATCGAACCCGCCCAGGTGTCCTTGCCGACATGTTCGAACACGACGTCGACGCCCTTCTTTTTCGTCAGCTTGCGCACGACGCCTTCGAAACGGTCGGTCCGGTAGTTGATGACGTGGTCGGCGCCCAGCGCCTTCGCCCGTTCGATCTTGTCGTCGGAACCGACAGTGGTGATGACGGTGCAGCCCATCTTCTTGGCAAGCTGGATCGCCGCCGTGCCGATGCCGGAACCGCCGGCATGGATGAGGATGGTTTCGCCGGACTCCAGCTTGGCATTGTCGAACAGCATATGCTCGACGGTGCCGAAGGTCACCGGTGCGAGAGCCGCAGCAACGGCATCGACGCCATGCGGCGCGGGCACCAGCTGGCGGGCGGGAATATTGATCTTTTCCTGCGCGAAACCGTCGAGATGGAAACCGTGCACGCCCTGAACATGTTCGCACAGATTGTCACGGCCTTCGCGACACGGCTTGCACAGCCCGCAGGTGCGCGCGCCGTAGATCGACACGAGTTGGCCGGGCAGCACGTTCGAAACGCCCGGACCGATGGCTTCCACCACGCCCGAAGCCTCGGCACCGATGGTCAGCGGCATCTTGCGCTTGGCAAAAGCCATGCCGCGCCAGCCCCATACGTCGATGTGGTTGAGCGCAACCGCCTTGACACGCAGCGTCACCTCGCCCGGCGCCGGCGCATCCGGTTCAGGCAGGTCCACTTTTTCGAGCTTCCGGTCGTCCACGAGTTGAAGAGCGCGCATATATCAGTCCTTCGCCCAGGGGCGTTTATCTAAAAAGCTATTCCAACAAACCTCTGTAACGGTTTTGCGGCCGGAATGCGTAATCAAAGAAGCGAGAGCGTTTCCGCAATTGCCCCGGAAACGCTCCTGTTGATGGCGAAACCGGTTAAGCCGGTTCCCGCGTCATGACAAGGCTTGCATTCTGCCCGCCGAACCCGAAGGAGTTGGACAGAACCGCACTCACCTGAGCATCCCGCTTCACATTCGGCACCACGTCGAGCGTGATGGTCGGATCGGGATTGTTGTAGTTGATCGTCGGCGGCAGCGTGCCGGTCAGCATGGTCTGCAGCGAGAACACCGCTTCCACGGCGCCTGCGGCGGTCAGGGTATGGCCGATCATCGACTTGTTGGACGACAGCGGAATGTTCTTCAGGCCTTCGCCGAAGACGGCCAGCATAGAGCCATATTCCATCTTGTCGTTTTCCGGCGTCGAAGTGCCGTGGGCGTTGATGTAACCGATATCGCTTTCGGCCACGCCCGCATCGGCGAGTGCCGCACGGATCGTCGCAATCGCCGGGCCGCCATCGGGCGAAGACCGCGTGCGGTGGAAGCTATCAGCCTTCTCGCCCGCACCCTTGATTATGCCGAGCACCTTCGCACCGCGTGCAACCGCGGCTTCGAGCGATTCCAGCACCAGCGTCGCTGCACCTTCTGCGATCACGAAACCGTCGCGATCCTTGCTGAATGGCTTGGAGGCCTTTTCCGGCGGGTCGTTCTGCGTCGAAAGCGCGGAAAGAAGCGAGAAGCGAATGAGCGCCTCGGCGCTGACCGAACCATCGGTCGCAACCGTCAGCGCCCGCTCGGTGCGTCCCTGGCGGATCGCCTCGACGCCGAGCTGGATCGCGGTCGCGCCGGATGCACAGGCCGTAGACAGCGTGACAGGCAGGCCGCGCGTGCCAAAACGGTCGGACAGACGCTCGGAAATCGCGCCGAACAGGGCGGCTTCCTGGAATGCCGGGTCGGGACGCTGGCGGAAGGCCGTCAGGAACCGCTCATAGGCGTCACCCGGCTGGGCGGCCGGCGGAGACCGGTCGGCAAGCTCGAAACGGGCGCTCCATTCCGGCTCGATAGGCGGCGCTGCGAGAAACAGCGGGCCGTCGAAATCGCCGGAGATACCGGCCTGCGCCAGTGCCTCGATGGTGGTCTCGCGCGCGAAGGCATAGGAACGCTCGACGGAATTCGGAACCGGGATATCGATGAAATCCACCGTGCCGCTGATGCGAGTCGAAAGCCCCTCGGTCGGGAAACGGGTGATCTTGTGAATGCCCGATTTGCCCGATGTCAGCGCCGCCCAGTTATCGGCAAGCCCCTGCCCGAGCGAGGTGATGATGCCCATGCCGGTGACGGCGACGATGGGACGACCGAGATGATCCCTGAAATTGGAAGTCATGGTCTTTCTCCTCAAACGTCGCGGGACAGAACGGCGACACCTTCGCCGCGCACATGGCCGACGGTGGTGACGACGGCTTCGCTGGCCGCCTCGCCCATGGGCTTTTCCTCAGCCGCATCGAAGGTAGGCACCTTCGCGCCGCTTTCAAGCGTCAGCGCGGCAAGCGCCAGCCCGAGCGGGAACTGTGCTTCCAGCCCATGACCGGTGACGCCGCCAAAACCGCGAATGACGGCATTCGGCAGGGCCTTTTCGAGAATATCCTTCTCGCGGGCCGTCACGCCGTCATAACCGCTCGCGCCGGAAAACACGACGGTCGCCGCGCTGTCCCTGGCGGGGGCAAGCAGCCGCTCCATGCGCTTTTCCATCTTGCCTTCGTCACGGCTGCCGCGGTCGCCCTCGATGGCGTCGATGCGGGCATAAATGCGCGCGCCGCGCTCGCTGGCGTGCTTGCGCGATTCCAGCACCAGGAAGGCTCCGAGCGAACCGGAAACCATGCCGCCGCCGTCCTGGCCTTCGCGCGACCACAGCGGCTGCCAGCCGCCCTGCGCATGCGCGCCGATGGCCTCAAACAGCAGGATCATGTCGGGACGTTCCGCCGAGAAAGCGCCGCCCACCAGCGCATGGCTCGATTCGCCGGAGCGGATGCGGTGAAATGCGGTTTCGACGGCGGAAATGCCGGCCGCTTCCTCGCCCATGAAGGTGCGGGAAGAGCCGGTGACCTTGTGCACGATGGAAATATTGCCGGCCATCAAGTTGGAAAGCTGGGCGAGAAACAGCGTCGGGCGCAGCTCGGTCGTCAGCTTCTCGTTGAGCAGCTTTTCGCGGTCATTGCGCTTCAGCGCTTCGTCGACGATCAGCGTATCGACATTGATATCGCGCTCACCGCCGCCGGCGGCGACGATCATGTCCATGGTGGCGCAGGCTTCGGCATCTTCCTTCAGCCCGGCATCGTCGAGTGCGAGACCGGCGGCGAAAACGCCGAGGCGCTGCCAGTTTTCCATCTGGCGCTGGTCGCCGCGCTTGGCGATCTGCGCGGACCAGTCGATCTCCGGCATGGGATGGACCGGATAGGGCTTGAACTTTTCGGTCTCGACCACCGGCTCCGGCACGGCGGTTCCCGAAAGAAGCGCCACATGCGCCTGGCTGCCGACGCCGTGACAGGTCACGATGCCGACCCCTGTTATCACCACATCATTGTCAGATTTCATCGTCTGTCATCCTTTGCAGCCGGCCCCGTCGAAACGGTCACGGCTATCCAACAGCGGTCGCGAACAACCACTTCATGCATTGCGGAATAAAGCGCGCGATGCGGATTGGCAATGGTGAAGGCCTGATCCGCCGTCGCGAGCCCACGATTTTCGTGCTCAAAAACCGGGCCGGCGGGAAAACGCTCTCCTTCGAAACGGACGGAAACGCTTATTTCTGCGCATCCGCGGCAATCGCCGCCATCAGGCCGACTTCCTCGGCCCGCTTCTTGACGATAGGCCCAAGCGGGATTTCGCTGAAAGGCATGGTCCTGAGCTTAAGCTGCGCGTCGCAGACCTTCTTGCCATCCGAGGTGATCTTCGCCTTGGTAACGGCAAAGCCGGAACCGTCATGCTCCAGCACCGCCTCGATGTCGAGAACCGCGCCCGGCTCCACGAAGGTGCGCATCTTGGCACCATCCACCGACATCAGAAACGGCATGGCCGAAAAATCGCTGAAGGCCAGAACCATCATGCCGGAAGCCTGCGCCATGGTCTCGATCAGAAGCACGCCCGGAACCAGCGGCATACCGGGAAAATGTCCCTCGAAAACCGGGCTTTTATCGGGAACGACAGACTGCGCCTTCAACGTGCGCGTCGTCATGTCCACGGCCTCGACCTTGTCGATCATCTGAAAATATTCAAGCAGCATCTGTCCGGCCCGTTTCTGGTCGGTTTATGGTTTCCGCACAGGCGGCATCAAAAGAAAATGCCCGCTCGAAGCGGGCATCATCACCTCAGCCCTTGGCTGCGCGCAATTCGTCGATCTTGGCGCAGAGGTTTTTCAGCACGAAATATTCTTCGGTGGAAACCTTGCCTTCGTTGACTTCCTGCGTCCACTGCTCGAGCGGAATCTTGATGCCGAATTCCTTGTCGATCGCGAAAACGATATCAAGAAAGTCGAGGCTGTCGATGCCCAGATCGTCGATCGTGTGGCTCTCCGGCGTAATGGTTTCGCGGTCGATTTCGCTGGTTTCGGCGATAATGTCGGCAACCTTGTCGAATGTAGCTGTCACGCCCATAATCCTTATTGTCGTTCGTATGAATTATCCTGTCTGACGCACCACATAGGCAAGTCGCACAAAAAAGCCAATGGTTTCGTGACGTAACTTTGAAATTTGCCCCAAAACTGTTGCCTAAACAGCAACCGAATGACGGCCGCGTCCATTGCCGAGATAGGTGTCGAAGATTGCCGCGATGTTACGCACGAAGGGCTTTCCAGCCTCCGTCACCGCAAAAATATCGGCGTCCATCCGCACCACACCGTCCCTGTCGCTTGCGGCAAAATGCTGCGCCTGGGCTCTCACGGAATGGCTGACCTTGCCGAAACGATGCTGCAACTGCGAAAGATCGATAGCGAAATCGCACATCAGCCTTTCGATGACATGCGAGCGCAGATGATCGTCCTGCGACAGCTCTATGCCCTTGACGGCGGCAAGACCGCCCTCGCCCACCATCCGCTGATATTCCCCCGTCGCCACCATGTTCTGCACATAGCCCTGCGGCAGCCTGCCGATGGACGATGCGCCAAGCCCGATCAGCGCATCGGCCGTGTCGGTCGTATAGCCCTGAAAATTCCGCCGCAGGGCGCCCGCTTCGGCGGCCTGACATAATGTATCGGTCGGCTTGGCGAAGTGATCGATGCCTATGGCCTCGTAACCCGCCTGTTTCAGCATCTCCGCCGCCATCGTCATCTGGCGGTAGCGCTCGGCAATATCCGGCAGGGCATGCTCCGGGATCAGCGACTGGTGTTTTTTCATCCACGGAACATGCGCATAACCAAAAAGCGCGATGCGATCGGGGTCGAGCGACACGATCTGGTTCACCGTCTTTTCCAATGTCCCGCAGGTCTGGAACGGCAACCCATAAAGAATGTCGCAATTGACCGAGTGAACGCCCCTCGCCCGCACCGCATCCACGACGGATTTCGTCTGTTCGAAGGACTGGATGCGATTGATGGTTTTTTGCACTTTGTCATCGAAGTCCTGCACCCCGAGGCTCGCCCGCGACATGCCGATGGCGGCAAGCGCATCGTAGCGGCTGTCATCCAGATCGTTGGGGTCCATCTCGACGCTGATCTCGGGTGCGAGGCCGAAGGTGAAATGACGCCGCAGACAGTCCATCAGGCTCTGCATGTCCTCCGGCTTCAACATGGTGGGCGAGCCGCCGCCGAAATGCACGGCACTCACCACCGCATCCGGCGAAACAAGTGCGCCGACGGCTTCGATCTCCTGCTTAAGTGCTTCAAGATAAACGGCAATCGGCTCGTATTTCAGCGTGTGCTTGGTGTGGCAGGCGCAGAACCAGCAAAGCCGGTCGCAATAGGGAATATGCAGATAAAGTGACAGGCGATTCCTGTGACCGAGCGCGCCGAGCCAGCGGCGATAGGCGCCATTATCGATTCCCTCGTGGAAATGCGGCGCGGTCGGATAGCTCGTGTAACGCGGCACTGCACCCGAATATTTGTGAAGAAGTTCGGTATTCATCGCCCGATTTGCCTTTTATCAAGAAAATGTCGATTTCCTCTCTTTCAGTAACGGCTGCGACAGTTTGCAACTTTGACTTCAATCAAATTGCACCGTAAGTTCTTGCTAAAGTAGACGCAGGGGCGACGGCTACGTGGCGAAAGCCTTGCATGAGACCGGATTTGACACCCACGGTCGCAATCGTCCTGAAAAAGCCAGCATTGGAAAAGGCTTATGGACACGCTGCAGAAGACCATCCACAATTCGGAAGAACCCGTCGTTTGTCGCTCCTGCGAGGCGCGCCATGGCGGGCTTTGCAGCAGCCTGACGCCGCAGCAGCTTTGCGAGCTGAACCGCCACTCCAGCCGCAAGAAACTGGAAGCGGGCAACGAGCTTCTTGGCCAGGGCGAACTCGTCACCTCCTACGGCAATATCCTGAACGGCGTGGTGAAGCTGTCGAAAATGATGTCGGACGGCCGCCAGCAGATCGTCGGCCTGCAATTCGCACCGGACTTTCTCGGCCGCCCCTTCATGGCGGAAAGCAAGATGACGGCGGAAGCCGCAACCGATGTGGAAATTTGTCTCTTCCCGCGCCGCGTCGTCGACCGGATGGTTTCCGAAGTGCCCGATATGGAACGCAAGCTCCACAGCCAGTCCCTGAAGGAACTGGACGAGGCGCGCGACTGGATGCTGACGCTGGGGCGTAAATCGGCGCAGGAAAAGGTTGCCAGCTTCCTTTACATGATCGCCACCCATATCGACCCGGAAAACGACGACAAATCCTGTTTCGACCTGCCGCTTTCACGCGCCGATATCGCCGACTTCCTCGGGCTCACCATCGAGACCGTTAGCCGGCAAATGACCAAGCTGCGCAAGGAAGGCATTATCCGCATCGAGAACAATCGCCACATCACCGTGCCCGATCTCGACGTGCTGAGCGAAGCCGCCGGCAACGACTGACGGAATTCGCCCTCTCACTGCCCCTGCAGTGCAGGTGTCCCGAAATTGATGTGCGGCGCCCGCGCCTGAGCGGGTGCGAGCGCAAAACCGGCAAGAACCAGCAAAGCGGCGATGCATTTCATGATATTTCACCCCGTGCCCCGCTTTTTCAGCGGCCTGTTTGTTATGGCCGCATCATAAGCGGCAAACCGCATCCATCCGCTTAACATCTTGGGTAAGCGGAAAGTTCAGAGGCAGGGTAAAGAAGAGGTTATGATTGCCGGGCCGACAGGACCTTCAGCCGTGATTGTCGCTATAGCAAGTTCGGCATCCCCGCTTGTTTCTTCTCCCCGGCGGGGAGAAGAAACAGAGGCACCCGCTCGCTCCATATGGAATGGCGCGTTTGGGGGCATGTTTTGTCAATCAAAGATAATCTGGTCCGTCGCTGAGACCGCGCAAACTGCGCGGCGTGATCTCACTGCGAGGCGGCAGGTGTCGCAACCGGCTTCTGGTTTTCGGCAAGCGCCCGCAGCTCCGCCACGCGGCGCTTGTATTCGGCTTCCGAAATCTGGCCGTTGCGCCGTGCCGCACCGAGCCGCGACAGGCTCGATTCCATGGTGGAGGCCTCATCCTCGCCCATCTGAGTGCCTGCGGCCGTCAGCGGCTGCGAGAAGGTCGGATAGGTGCCGGTGTCGCGCTTCTGGCTAACCGCAGTGTCGCTGACCGGGCGCGGACCGACGATTTCGGCCGTCGGGCGGCGCATATGAGCGGGCGCGACGATCGGCTCCGGAGCCTTGCAGGCGGCGAGTGTGGCGGCGAGCATTGCGCCGGAGAGCGAAAGCACAGCGATTCTTGCCGCATTTTCCGCATATGTTCCCCATGTGCCCATGTGCTTGCCCATCGTCATGTTCCGCCTGTAAGGATATCTGCCGATATCGAATTCGACCACGGTTCGGCCCTTTGCAGCCTCCCCTTGCTGGTGGAACTTGTATTCGTTTTCATGCAGAATGTGCAAACACAAATTTGGTGGAGGATGGTGCATGGCAGGTGTTGACGGCGGCGGTGAGAAAAAGGGCGGCAAAACGCCCGGCTTCGACGCCAGCTCCGCCGAGGCCTACCTGATCCGCGACCCGGAAACCTTCGCGATCAATATCGCCCGTGCGCTTGAAAATCTCGGCAAGGCCGCATCCGAGTGGCTGGCGCCGCGCGAACGCGGTGAGATCCTTGAGACCAGCGCCGATCCGGTAACCGATCTCGTCAAGACGCTCTCCGATGTCGCCGAATACTGGATGGCCGAACCGAAGCGCTCGCTCGAGGCGCAGACCCATCTGCTTTCCAGCTATTACGATCTCTGGGCGAAATCGGTGGCGCAGTTTTCCGGCGATGCCGATTCGGCCCCGGAAAAACCCGCCGAAAGCGGCCCTGCGGAACGCAGGAGCAGGCGCTTTGCCGATGCCGACTGGCAGGCCAATCCGTTCTTCGATTTTCTCCTGAAAGCCTACCAGACCACCATCGGTTTCGCCGACCGGATGGTGACGGAGGCAGACGGGCTGGACGAACATACCCGCACCAAGGCGCTGTTTTACATGCGCCAGGTGACGGAGGCCCTTTCGCCGGCCAATTTCGTCTTCACCAATCCGCAGGTCTTCCGCGAGACGGTCGCCTCCAGCGGCGCCAATCTCGTCAAGGGCATGGCGCAGCTGGCGGAGGATGTCGCGGCCGGCAACGGCCACCTGAAACTGCGCCAGACCGATTACAGCAAATTCGTCATCGGCCAGAATATCGGCGTCACGCCGGGCAAAGTGGTGGCAAAAAGCCCGCTCTGCGAAATCATCCATTATGCGCCGACGACGCAGAAGGCCTTCAAACGGCCTTTGTTGATCGTGCCGCCATGGATCAACAAATTCTACATCCTCGATCTCAACCCACAGAAATCCTTCGTCGGCTGGTGCCTCGAGCAGGGCCACAGCGTCTTCATGGTCTCCTGGATCAACCCGGATGCCCGCCTCGCCGACAAGGGCTGGGATGATTACGTCCGCGAAGGCATCGATTTTGCGCTCGATACCATCGAGGAACGGACCGGCGAAAAAGAAATCAACGCCATCGGTTATTGCGTCGGCGGCACGCTTTTATCCTCGGCGCTGGCGCTGCATGCGCAGCAAGGCGATGAGCGCATCCGCAGCGCCACGCTGCTGGCCGCCCAGACCGATTTCATCCATGCCGGCGATCTCAAGGTCTTCATAGACGAAGGCCAGCTTGCGGCACTGGACAAGCACATGCAGGCGGTCGGTTATCTCGACGGTTCGATCATGGCGACCGTCTTCAACATGCTGCGCGCCTCCGATCTCATCTGGCCCTATGTGGTCGATAATTATCTGCGCGGCGCCGAGCCCCTGCCCTTCGACCTGCTCTACTGGAACTCCGATTCGACCCGGGTGACGGCCGCCAGTCACTCTTTTTATCTGCGCAATTGTTACCTCGAAAACAATCTCGCCCGCGGGCTGATGCGGGTCGCCGGCAAGCGGATCAATCTCGGCGATATCAAAATCCCCGTCTATGATCTCGCCACCCGCGACGACCATATCGCCCCGGCGAAATCGGTCTTCACCGGTGCCGCCCTGTTCGGCGGGCCGGTGGAATTCGTGCTCGGCGCATCCGGCCACATAGCCGGCGTCATCAATCCGCCGCAGCTCGAAAAATACCAATATTGGACAGGCCCGTCACCGGCCGGCGACTTCGACGGCTGGCAGGCCGCCGCCACCCCGCACAAGGGCTCCTGGTGGGTGCACTGGCAGAACTGGATCGAAAGCCAGGATGGCGAGAAGGTAAAGGCGCGAAAACCGGAAGACGGCAAGCGCCCCGTGCTCGGCGATGCGCCGGGAACCTATGTCCTTTCATGACCAGTTCAATCACCTAACATCTTTCAGGCTACATGTTCTTCACGCCCCCGCTTACTCCCGCCACGCTGATCGCCCGCTACAAGCGCTTCCTGTTCGACGCCATTCTGGAAGACGGCACCGCGATCACCGGCTCCTGCCCCAATACCGGCTCCATGCGCGGGCTCACGACTCCGGGCTCCCGCATATGGCTGTCGGAACATGACAGCCCGACCCGCAAGTACCGGCACATGCTGGAAATGGTCGAGGCCGATGGCACCACGGTCGGCATCAATACCGGCATGCCGAACCGGCTGGCGGAAGAAGCGATCCTGAACGGCCGTATTCCGGAACTTGCCGGCTATTCGACGATCCGGCGCGAACAGAAATACGGCCGCAATTCCCGCATCGATTTCCTGCTGTCCGAGCCCGGACGGCCGGATGCCTATGTGGAAGTCAAGAACGTGCATTTCATGCGCGAACAAGGCCTCGCCGAATTTCCCGATACCGCCACCAAACGCGGCGCGAAACATCTGGAGGAACTGGGTGACGCTGCGGAAGCAGGTTACCGTTCGGTGATGCTCTATCTCATCCAGCGCGACGATTGCGACCGGATGCGCATCTGCGACGATCTCGATCCGGTCTATGCGCTGGCGTTTCAGCGGGCCATGGCGCGCGGCGTGGAGGCCTATGCGGTGAAATGCACGGTCTCCCCGGCACAAATTTCGGTCAGCGGAACGGTTAAGATGGACGAATGGCGTCCGGCTGTTTTATGAACAGGGACGTAAAGAGACAGAAAGCACCAAGATGGTCACCTATATCGACGCAGCCTCCGCCCCCCTCAAGAATACCGGCGTCATCCGCCTCTATACCCCTGAGGACTTCGACGGGATGCGCAATGCGTGCCAGCTGACGGCGCGTTGCCTCGATGAACTCGCCGCAATCGTCAAGCCGGGCGTGACGACCGACGCCATCGATCGTTTCGTCTTCGAATTCGGCGCCGACCACGGCGCGCTGCCGGCGACGCTGAATTATCGCGGCTATACCAAATCCGTCTGCACGTCGATCAACCACGTCGTCTGCCACGGCATTCCGGATGCGAAGCCGCTGCGCGAAGGCGATATCGTCAATATCGACGTGACCTATGTGCTGGATGGCTGGCATGGCGATTCGAGCCGCATGTATCCGGTCGGCCAGATCAAGCGCGCCGCCGAGCGGCTGATGGAAGTGACCTATGAATGCCTGTTGCGCGGCATCGCGGCGGTGAAGCCCGGCGTGCGCACCGGCGCAATCGGCGCGGCGATCCAGGCCTATGCGGAAGCCGAGCGCTGCTCTGTCGTGCGCGATTTCTGCGGCCATGGCGTCGGACGCCTGTTCCACGACACGCCGAACATCCTGCATTACGGCCGCCCGGACGAAGGGCCGGAAATCCGCGAAGGCATGATCTTCACCATCGAGCCGATGATCAATCTCGGCAAACCGCATGTGAAGGTGCTTTCCGACGGCTGGACGGCGGTAACGCGCGACCGGTCGCTCTCCGCGCAATATGAACATGCCGTCGGCGTCACGGCCACCGGCTGCGAAATCTTCACACTGTCGCCCGGCGGCTTCGACCGTCCGGGCCTGCCGCCGCTTCCCCCCGCATAAGGCCAGACCCGCCTATGGCAAAACGCCCCGCCCCGCCTTCCGCCGATCTTTCCAAAACTCCCGGCTTTCAGGCGGGCGAAGGCGATCTGTTCAACGGAGCGGATGAGCGCGGTTTTTTTGCCGAATCGCGAAGCGGCGCGAAAAGGCCGGCAGCCATGGTCGAACAGGAAACGGATGCCGCCCATTATCATGGACATCGCGACCGGCTGCGGGCGCGTTATCGCGATGGCGGCGACGCGGCGCTCGCCGATTACGAATTGCTGGAGCTTCTTCTCTTCCGGCTGATCCCGCGGCGCGATACCAAACCCATCGCCAAGGCCCTGATCGCCCGTTTCGGAACGCTTGGCAGCGTGCTTGGCGCGCCCTTGCCGTTGTTGCAGGAGGTGAAGGGCGTGGGCGAAACCGTGGCGCTCGATCTGAAGCTCGTCGCCTCCGTTTCCCAGCGCATGCTGAAAAGCGAGATCCGCAACAAGCAGGTGCTCGGCTCCTGGTCCTCGGTCATCGATTATTGCCACGCCGCCATGGCCCATGAAACGCGCGAACAGTTCCGCGTCCTGTTCCTCGACAAGCGCAACGTCCTGATCGCCGATGAGGTGCAGGGTCAGGGAACCGTGGATCACACGCCGGTCTACCCGCGCGAAGTCGTGCGCCGCGCCCTTGAACTTTCATCTACCGCTTTGATTTTAATACACAATCATCCAAGTGGAGACCCAACCCCTTCGCGCGCCGATATCGAGATGACCAAGACCATCATCGATACGGCAAAGCCGCTCGGCATCACCGTCCACGACCACATCATCATCGGCAAGGACGGCCACGCCAGTTTCAAAGGCCTTCGGCTGATCTGAAGTAGACGCGAAAGTTTAAGAAGAGCTGCAACCCATAGGAGCGGCATCAACACAAAATTAACACCTATAAATTAGCATTTCCGAAAATAATAAATCAAGGCATCGAACCTTGATGCCTGAAGGAACGGGGGTGCTTTATGTTTAATGGAGTGCGTTTCTTTCGCGATAGATCTGGCTCGTCTGCTGTCGAGTTCGCCATCGTCGCACCGATATTCTTTCTCGTCCTGCTCACCATGATCGCCTATGGCATTTATCTGATGGCGGCCTATTCGGTGCAGCAGATCGCCGCCGACGCGGCGCGGACGGCGGTTGCCGGCCTCAACACGACCGAGCGCCAGCAGCTTGCCCGGGATTTCGTCACCAAAAGCGACCTCAGCTACGCCTTCATGGACAAGAGCCGCTTCACCGTCGATGTCGCCACGGATCCCGCCAATGCCAACCAGTTCACGGTGAAGGTCGAATATGACGCCCGCGATCTGCCGATCTGGAGCCTCTACAGCTACACCCTGCCCGAGCCGGTCATCCGGCGTTTTTCCACCATCCGGATCGGAGGAGCATGACATGCGAGATATTCATTCCCTGCTTCCCCGCTTCCTCAAGAATAAAACGGGCAACATCGCCATTTCGGCGGGGCTCACCGCACCGCTCTTCATCGGCATATTGGCGCTCGGCGTCGACTACGGTTATCTGACATTGCAGAAACGGCAATTGCAGCAGACCGCCGATCTCGCGGCCATATCGGCGGCAGCCAACGCCACGGACGCCGAAAAGGCGGTTCAGCAATATTTCGCCCTCAATGGCATGGATCTCGGTGTCAGGACGGCGCAGGGACTTTTGACCGAAAAGGGCCTGCAACCCTTCGACCCGCTGAATGAATTCGCCAACAGCAAGGGTTATGCCGAGGTCATCAAGGGTCATTACGAGCCGGATGCGACAATCCCGGTCGGCCAGCGTTTCGTCGATAATGCCCTGCCCACCAATGCGATAAAGGTGAACATCGTCGAACAGGGCCAGATATTCTTCGCTTCCGCCTTCACCAAGCCGCCAAAGGTCTCGGCGGTCGGAACGGCCTCGTCCCAAAGGATCGCGGCATTTTCGGTGGGATCGCGGCTCGCCAGCCTCGATGAGGGAATTCTCAACAGCCTGCTCGGCGGTCTGCTCGGCACCACGGTTTCATTGAAACTCATGGATTATCAGGCGCTTCTCGCCGCCGATGTCAATGCGCTGAAGATCGTCGAGGCGCTGGCCATCGATCTCAACCTCACCGCCGGCACCTATAAGGATGTTCTGAAAACGGAGATCAGCTACGGAAAATTCCTCGACGTGCTGACGAAAACCACGGGATTGCAGCCGGCGGTCGTCAACATTTTGAATACGCTGCAAAAAACCGTCAACAAGAGCAACGTCAAGATCAAGCTCGAGGAGATCCTCAATCTCGGCCCGTTCTCGGACAAGCTGATCGGTACGGGCGAAAACCTCAAGGTCACCGCCGGCGTCTTCGATCTCATCAATGCCGCCGCCGTGGCGGGCAATGGCGGCAACCAGCTGGGGCTTAATATCAACGCCAATCTTCTCGGTCTCGCCTCGGTCAAGGCAACGCTCGCCATCGGTGAACCGCCGGTCGAAACGCCGTCGCTTGCCGTCGGCGGTCAGGGCACCGTGGTGCGCACCGCACAGACCCGTCTTGCGGTCAGTGTCGTGGTGGACGGGCTTCAGGCCATTGCCGGCCTCAAGGTCAATCTCCCGCTTTATGTGGAAGTCGCCCATGCCGAAGCGCGGCTTGCCGATATTCGCTGCACGGGCGGCGGACAGGGCACCGTCGATGTCGAGGTCGTACCCGGCGTCGTCGAAATCGCCCTTGGCAATGTCGATACCACGGCCTTTGCCAATTTCGGCAGGGACCCGCGCGTCACCAAGGCCGCAATCGTGGACTCGGCGCTGCTCGCCATCAATGGCAGCGCCCTCATCAATGCCACCAATATGACCAAGACCAAGCTGACCTTCACGCAGTCCGATATTACCCAGGCCAAGATCAAGAGTGTCTCCACCAAAGACACCGTCACCACTCTTGTCAGTTCACTGCTGAAAAACCTCAACCTGGATATCAGGCTTCTCTTCCTCAACCTGGATTTGGGAGGCCTGGCGGGCATTCAGTCGGCGCTTGCCAACACGCTTGCGGCAGTCACCGCTCCGGTCGATCAGCTGCTCTACAACGTGCTTCTGGTTCTCGGCGTCAAGATCGGCGAAGCCGATGTGCGTGTCACGGATGTTCGCTGCCAGCAGCCGGCGCTGGTGCAATAATTCAGCGCCGCGCATGAAAAAGCCGCCGGAAGGTCTCCCGGCGGCTTTTTTGTTTATGGTGTCAGATCAGGCGTTGGCGATTGCCAGACGCTTCTCATCGCGGCCGCTCTTCATGCGCTCGGACAGCAGGAACGCCAGTTCCAGAGCCTGATCGGCATTGAGGCGCGGATCGCAATGGGTGTGGTAACGGTCGGACAGCGAATCCGCCGTCACGGCGCGCGCGCCGCCCGTGCATTCCGTCACGTCCTTGCCGGTCATCTCGATATGGATGCCGCCCGGATGCGTGCCTTCGGCGCGATGGATCTGGAAGAAGCTTTCGACTTCCGACAGGATGCGCTCGAACGGACGTGTCTTGTAGTGGTTGAGCGTGATCGTGTTGCCATGCATCGGATCGCAGGACCAGACGACCTTGCGGCCTTCCTTCTCGACAGCGCGGATGAGCTTCGGCAGGCTGTCCGCCACCTTGTCATGGCCGAAACGGCAAATCAGCGTCAGGCGTCCGGCCTCGTTCGCCGGGTTCAGCGCATCGATCAGCTCGATCAGATTGTCGGGCGTCAGCGACGGGCCGCATTTCAGGCCGATCGGGTTCTTGATGCCGCGGAAATATTCCACATGCGCATGGTCGAGCTGGCGCGTGCGGTCGCCGATCCAGATCATGTGGCCCGAGGTGGCGTACCAGTCGCCGGAGGTGGAATCGACGCGGGTGAGCGCCTCTTCGTAACCGAGAAGCAGCGCCTCATGGCTGGTGAAGAAGTCGGTCTCGCGCAGGCTCGGATTGCTCTCCGCCGTGATCCCGATCGCCTTCATGAAATCCATGGTTTCGGAAATCCGGTCGGCCAGCTTGCGGTAACGGTCCGCCTGCGGGCTGTCCTTGATGAAGCCGAGCATCCACTGGTGAACGTTTTCAAGGTTGGCGTAACCGCCCATCGCGAAAGCGCGGAGCAGGTTCAGCGTCGCCGCCGACTGGCGGTAGGCGTCGAGCTGGCGCTCCGGGTTCGGAATGCGCGAGACCTCGTTGAATTCGATGCCGTTGATGATGTCGCCGCGGTAAGACGGCAGCGTCACGCCATCCTGCGCTTCCACGTTGGAAGAACGCGGCTTGGCGAACTGACCGGCAATGCGGCCGACCTTCACGACGGGCAGCTGCGCGCCATAGGTCAGCACGACGGCCATCTGCAGGAATGCGCGGAAGAAGTCGCGGATATTGTCCGCGCCATGTTCGGCGAAGCTTTCGGCGCAATCCCCGCCCTGCAGCAGGAAGGCGTTGCCTTCCGCCACATTGGCGAGCTGCTTCTTCAGGCGGCGGGCTTCACCGGCAAAGACCAGGGGCGGATAGGTCGCAAGCGTGGCTTCCGTTGCCGCAAGCGCTGCCGCATCCGGATATTCGGGAACCTGCTGGATCGGTTTCTGCCGCCAGCTGCCGGGGGTCCAATTCTGTGCCATGTTCTCACCCTTTTCTCGCCCGCGCGACGTCGCGCGGCCGCCTCGAAAAATTGAGCGGCTTATAGCTCCAAGCATCGGCTTTGCATAGCCGATCCCTGAACCATCCGGCTCATTCTGCCCGTTTTGAGCGCTCCAGACGCACAAAAGTCAATTCAAACGATTTAACAACCCCGCCGCCCTTCGAAAACTTCGCTTTCAAAGGGCGGCAGGCTGATGTGGGCGGCGATTATATCACGCCTGTACCGGCGTTACACACGCTCGCCATTCACGACGCGATAGCTCGGCGAATACATCGTCACCAGCTCTTCGGCCGCCGTCGGATGAACCGCCATGGTGCGGTCGAAATCATCCTTGGTGCAGCCGGCTTTCAGCGTGATGCCGAGAAGCTGCGCCATCTCGCCCGCCTCATGGCCAAGAATATGCGCGCCGACAACCTTGCGGTCGGCGGCATTGACGATCAGCTTCATGATCGTCTTTTCCTGACGGCCGGAAAGTGTCGCCTTCATCGGCCGGAACTGGGCGCGATAAACTTCCAGTTCCGGATATTTCTTGCCGGCTTCCTCTTCCGAAAGACCGACGGTGCCGATTTCCGGCTGCGAGAACACCGCCGTCGCGATCAGCTCATGATCCGGCTTGGTCGGGTTGTTCTTGTATTCGGTTTCGATGAAGCACATGGCCTCATGGATCGCCACCGGAGTCAGCTGTACCCGGTCGGTGACGTCGCCCAAAGCGAAGATATTCGGGACGTTGGTGCGCGAATAATCATCGACGACGATCGCGCCCCGCGCATCGAGCTTCACACCGGCATTTTCGAGACCGAGACCTTTCGTATTCGGATCGCGCCCGAGCGCCAGCATCACCGTCTCGACGGCAAGCGTGCCATGGTTCTTGGTGCGGGCCTGCAATGCGCCCTCACCCTTCGTCACTTCTTCGATGACATCGCCGAGCAGGATCCTGATGCCCTTGGCTTCCATGGCCTCGTGCAGACCCTTGCGCATGTCCTGATCGAAACGCGACAGGATTTCCTTGCCGCGATAGATCAGGGTCGTTTCGACGCCGAGCCCATGGAAGATATTGGCGAATTCGACCGCGATATAACCGCCGCCGGCGATCAGGATCGACTTCGGCAGCTCTGCCAGGTCGAAAGCCTCGTTGGACGAGATCGTCAGCTCATGGCCGGGCAGCGCCTTGTGCTCGTTCGGCGTGCCGCCGACGGCAATCACGATACGCTCGGCGGTGAAGGTCTCGCCGGTTTTCGTCAGCTTCACGGTATGGGCGTCGACCAGTTCCGCCCGGCTGTCGAAAATATCGGCCTTGGCGTTTTCCAGACCCTTGCGGTAGAGCCCTTCGAGACGGGTGATTTCCTTGTCCTTGGCCGCGATCAGCTTCTTCCAGTCGAAGCTGCGCTCGCCGACGCTCCAGCCGAATCCTTCCGAATCCTCGAAATGCTCAGGGAATTGCGAGGCATAAACGAACAGCTTCTTCGGCACGCAGCCGCGAATGACGCAGGTTCCGCCATAGCGGTATTCTTCAGCAATCCCCACGCGCTTGCCGAGCGAGGCCGCCACGCGGCCGCTGCGCACGCCGCCGGAACCGCCACCGATGACGAAAAGATCGTAGTCATAAGCTGTCATAGTCAAAACCCCTGATCAAAACCGCCGCCATCAGCCTCGAGACGGGCGGCGGCGCATTCACGGCACATATAGGTGCTGCGACGCACAAATGAAAAGCCCGGTCTTGCGGCCGGGCTTTGAATATTTCTGAAGGTAGGCCTTTTTGCCCGAGCGTCGGATTTTCCGGAAACCGCTTCACACGTTCCGGCCCGATGCTCTCCCTGTTCAATCAGGGCTTGGGAGCAGCCGGAGCGCCACCGGTGGCGTTCTGATCGGCCGGAAGCGGCTTCAGATCGGCGCCGGCAACCTTCTGCAGTTCCGACATGCTGGAAGCGTTGAGGTCGCGGTTGATGCCGGCGGCCCAGATGTCGGCGGCCTTCATCAGTTCGCGCGTGGCGATCGGGCCGTCCTTCAGGAGCTTCTTACCGGCTTCGCTGCTGTAGAAGGTGGAAATAGCGTTCAGCTCTTCAACGGTGAAGGCGCGCGCATAGGTGAGCGCTGCTTCGCGCTCCAGATCGGCGCGGCGCGGCGCAAGCTCGAGAGCCTTCGCATCGACGGTCTCGGTGATCGCATCCTGAACGTTCGGCGAAGCCTGAATGAGTTCGGCCTTCAGACGCTCCGCCAGACCCGGCAGAATGTCGTCGAAACGGTCGGTAACGCCAAGAGAGGTGATCGCCTGCCGTGCGGCAGCGATATGCGCTTCCGAAATTTCCTGCGCGCGTGCGGCAGTACCGAACACGATGCCGGAAATGAGGATCGAAGCAGCGGCAGCTTTGCCCAGTCCCGCTAGTTTGACCATGAAAATCTCGCTCCTGTTATACTGCCTGCATCACGCGGGCGCCTTCAGGACCCGCGATAATGGCAAGCGATGCCAAATTTATGAAAAGTCCGTGCTCGACGACACCGGGAATCGTGTTCAGCTCGCGTGCTAGCGCTTCTGCATCAGGAATACGGCCAAAAGATGCGTCGAGAATAAGGTGTCCGCCATCGGTCATGAAGGCGCCGTCGCCGGAAGAACGCATCGTCAGCGTGCCGGAAAGCCCGGAACGCGACGCCAGTTTTTCGATGGCGATACGCGTCGCCACCTGGCCGAACGGGTTGATTTCGATGGGCAGCGGAAAGGCGCCCAGCGTCTCCACCACCTTGCTCTGGTCGGCGATCACGATCATGCGGGCGGATGCCGCCGCAACGATCTTTTCGCGCAGCAGCGCGCCGCCGCCGCCCTTGACGAGACGCAGCGCATGATCGACCTCATCCGCACCGTCGATGGTCAGATCCAGTTCCGGCAACTCGTCGAGGGATTTCAGCGGCACGCCAAGCTCGACGCACAGGCGCGCGGTGCGCTCGGATGTCGGCACGCCCTCGACCTTCAGACCGGCGGCGACCTTTTCGGCCAGCAGCCTGACGAATTCCTCGGCCGTCGAACCCGTGCCGATACCGAGCCGCATCCCATCCTGCACGTGGGACAATGCGGCCTCGGCGGCCTTGATCTTCATCTGGCGGGCATCCATGTGCCTGAAACTCCGGTAACTTTGTCGTCGCCGTGCTGTTTACACGGGTCGAAAGCCAAACGAAAGCCTTTTTCAAGCCAACGAACAGAACGTTGTGACGCGGTTGCAAAGACAGGCCCGTTTGCCTAGGCTTGGCGTGAATGAAAGCACCGATACATCAGTTACACGCATTCCCGAGAGGCCAGTTCCCGTGACATCCCGCCCGCTCTCCCCGCTCGCCATTTTCGATCTCGACGGCACGCTGGTCGATACCGCCGCCGATCTGGTCTCGAGCCTCAACCACACCATTGCCGCAGCCGGGCTTGCTCCCGTCACCTATGACGACCTGACCCACCTCGTCGGCCAGGGCGCGCGGGTCATGATCAAGCGCGCCTTCGCGCTTCGCGAGACGGAACTGCCGGAAGCCGAAATCGAGCCGCTCTATGAGCGCTTCATCACCCATTACCGCGCCGAAATGCCCGGCGAGAGCCGCCCCTATCCCGGCATCATCAACACGTTGGATGCGCTCTCGGAAGCCGGCATCACGCTTGCCGTCTGCACCAACAAGACTGAAATCCTCGCTCTGCCGCTGCTCGAAGAACTCGGTCTGACACGCTATTTCGCCGCCATCACCTGCGGCGACACCTTCTCCTTCCGCAAGCCGGATGCCCGCCATATTCTCGGCACCATCGAAAAAGCCGGCGGCGATATCCAGCGCTCCATCATGGTCGGCGACAGCATCAACGACATTCTCGCTGCCAAGAACGCCGCTGTGCCGTCGATCGGCGTGACCTTCGGTTATTCGGATGTGCCGATGGTGGAACTCGAACCGGATGTCGTGATCGACGATTTCACTGAATTGACGCCGGCGCTGTTCGAAGAACTGGTTGCGAAGGGTGCAGCGGCTGCCTGAGAGGCTGGACCAGACAAGTAAAGCGCCAGGGAACAGCGATTCCGACGTCAATGAGAGCTGAACAACCTCTCTTCCGTCATGCCGGACTAGATCCGGCATCCAGCCACGGCGCGTCTGCGCGGTGAAAAGACTCTTTTGCGATCAAGGACTCGATCGCGCTGGACCCCGGATCAGGTCCGGGGTGACGGAGTACGGTGTTGCCGTTGACGCCAAATGTAGCAGGCGGACTCCAGCACCAAACAAATTGGGCAGGCCTTTCCTTCAAACAAAAAAGCGCCGTCTCCGGCGCTTTTTTTCTTGATGCTATCCAAATCAGATCGACGCGGCCCGCGCCTTCGTCGTCACGGCGAACGCCTTCTGCACATAGCTGTCGCGATCATAGACATCGTCGAAGAACTGCACCTTGCCGTCCTTGTCCGGCCAGGCGGTGAAATAGGCCACGTAGACCGGAACCTTCTCCGGCACCTGCACGGCGCGGTTCTTGCCGGATGCGATCTGCTCTCCGACCTTGTCGACGCTGGTGCCGAGAACGGCGGCGGCCATGCGGCGCGGATCGACCAGACGGATACAGCCGTGGCTCAGCGCCCGCATGTCGCGGTTGAAGAAGCTCTTGGCCGGCGTGTCATGCATGTAGATGGCATGCGCATTGGGGAACAGGATTTTCAGGTCACCCAGCGCATTGTCGCTGCTCGGCGGCTGGCGCACGGAAACGGCGTTGGTGGAGCCATACCAGTTGACGCTGGTGGAGGAGACGGCACGACCGCCCACCTGCACCTCATAACCCAGCCGGTCGAGATAGGACGGATCGCGGCGCAGCTTCGGCAGCATCTCGTTGACGATGATCGACTGCGGCACGCCCCAATAGGGGTTGAACTCGACGGTCTGGATTTCGTCCTGGAAGAAATAGGTCTGGTTGGCCTTGGAGCCGACGACCACCTTCATGCCGAACTGTTCCTGGCCGTCATTGTGGTAATAGGCCATGAAGGCGGGCTGGTTGATGAAGACATAACGCTGGCCGAGATCGGCCGGCAGCCAGCGGACCTGCTCCATGGCCACCTGCACCTTGGCGATCTTCGCGTCATTGCTTTCGCCGACCATGGCGCGCACGGTGGCGCGGCCGATCACGCCATCGGGCTTCAGGCCGTTTTCGCTCTGGAACGCCTTCACCAGATCGACGAGATCGGGCGTATAGTCCGGGGTCTGCTGGTAAGCGGAAATGGTCGCGGCATGTTCGGCCTTGAAGGCGGGCGAAGCGCGATGTTCGATGGCTTTGACGACATTGGCCATATCCGCGCTGCTGTTGCCGGGCTTCAGCACCAGATCGGCGGGAACGCGGACGACATGCGCCGCATCGCCTTCGCCGCGCAGGCGGGCAAGCTCCGCCTTCAGCGCCAGATATTCGGCGCTAGACGGTTCGCGGCTGCGCAGATAGGCGGCGACATCGGGGCTCAGACCCGCAAGCTTCAGCACGGGTGCGAGGTTCACCGTCTTGCGCTTGAAATCGTGATAGCCGGAGAGCCGGTTCGGATCGACACGACCACGGGCCGTATCCTGCACATAGGCGAGAACCTTGGCGGAAAGCGCCAGCTCGAACTGCATCTGCGCCCGCTGATAGGCGTCGGACACGGGCGCCGAGGCCGTCTCCACCGGTGTACCGGTCGCAGCCGAACCGGAAGCGTTGCCGATGCTGGCCGTCACATCCTTTGCCGGTGGCGAAATGCTGTAATCGGCCGGATCGAGGCCGCTTTCACCGACCGTCTCGAGAAAGGCGATGACAGCATTGGCGCGCGCGGTCAGCTCGCCTTCCGAAACCCAGAGCGTCTTGCCGCCGGCGCCGTAATAGGCTTCCAGCGCCTTGGCGATCTCGGGGGTGGCGCTGAACTTCAGATTGGCAAGGCCTTCACCGAAATTCGCCGTGTTCACCGCACGGGCCGTATCCGCCTTGTAGTCGTAATAGCGCGGGCCGGAAACACGCGGCAGCGGCTCGGGATCGGAAGCATCCGCACTTTGGCCGGCACTCGATCCGGGGGGCGAGGTGACGATGCCGGCCGGCGGCAACTCACCGCGATCACGCGCGATCTTGCCGGGGCCGCCGCGCAGGAGGTCCATCAGCGTTACCGCACCGGCGCTGCCGGGAAGAGCGGTGGAAACGGAAAGACCGAGAGCCAGCACCAGTGCTGCCGATGTTTTTCCAGATGTGACTTGCAATTTGATCCTCGTAGCACCCAGCACCGCCAGCGAAAGGGCGGGCATCAGTTTCATGCCTGTCTAGCCGATCGACGGCCCGTTGAAAAGAAAACGCGAAAAAGCCCACAACCGTGCCGAAATGAACCTTATGATACAGCCAAAGCCGTAAAAACGTAATTTCCAGAATTGGCGAGAATGGTTAAATTTCCATTTATTTCATTCACTTTGCCCTGCCCCGCGCGACCTTCCGGGCGCCCCGGAAAGCCCGGTTTTCCAGCCATTTCGCGTCGTAGTAAAAATGACACGCCGGCGCCTTTTTCACCCTGCACAGCGCCATACGGCGAAATCGCTTTTGCGCGGCGGGAAATATCTGCCTCCGCTGCATTGCAACGCTTTCATTGCCGGCGCGATGATTCTATATATCGGCCGCGCAAGGCGGGCGAAGGCGCCGTTTTGGCGGAGGAAAACGAGTAAAAAGGCAAGATTGATGACAGCCACACGGACGGAAACCGATACATTTGGACCCATTGAAGTTCAGGCCGATCGCTATTGGGGCGCGCAGGCGCAGCGCTCGCTCGGCAACTTCAAGATCGGCTGGGAAAAGCAGCCCGCCTCTGTCGTTCGCGCGCTCGGCATCGTCAAGCAGGCAGCCGCACGTGCCAACATGGCGCTGGCAGGCCTCGACCCCAAGGTCGGCGACGCCATCATCGCCGCCGCCCAGGAAGTCATCGACGGCAAGCTGACAGAGCATTTCCCGCTCGTCGTCTGGCAGACCGGCTCCGGCACCCAGTCCAACATGAACGCCAATGAGGTGATTTCCAATCGCGCAATCGAGATGCTCGGCGGCGAAATGGGCACCAAGAAGCCGGTTCATCCCAACGACCACGTCAATATGAGCCAGTCCTCGAACGACACCTATCCGACGGCGATGCACATCGCCTGCGTGGAAGAGATCGTTCATCACCTGCTGCCGAGCCTCAAGCACCTGCACAAGGCGCTGGAAGCCAAGGTCAAGCAGTTCGAGAAGATCATCAAGATCGGCCGCACCCACACGCAGGATGCAACGCCGCTGACACTCGGCCAGGAATTCTCCGGCTACGCCGCGCAGGTCGCCTCCGCCATCGCCAACATTGAAACCACCCTGCCAGCGCTTTCCAAGCTCGCGCAGGGCGGCACCGCCGTCGGCACGGGCCTCAACGCCCCCATCGGCTTCGCCGAAAAGGTCGCCGAGGAAATCTCCAAGATCACCGGCCTGCCCTTCGTGACCGCGCCGAACAAGTTCGAGGCGCTCGCCTCGCACGATTCCATGGTCTTCTCCCATGGCGCGATCAACGCGGCCGCTGCTGCGCTGTTCAAGATCGCCAACGATATCCGCTTCCTCGGCTCCGGCCCGCGCGCCGGTCTCGGCGAATTGTCGCTGCCGGAAAACGAACCCGGCTCGTCGATCATGCCCGGCAAGGTCAACCCCACCCAGTCGGAAGCGCTGACGCAGGTGTGCGCCCACATCTTCGGCAACAATGCAGCACTGTCCTTCGCCGGTTCGCAGGGCCACTTCGAGCTCAACGTCTATAACCCGATGATGGCCTACAACTTCCTGCAGTCGGTCCAGCTTCTGGGCGATGCCGCCGTCTCCTTCACCGACAATTGCGTCGTCGGCATCGAGGCCCGCGAAGACAATATCAAGAAGGGCGTCGAAAACTCGCTGATGCTGGTGACGGCCCTCAACAGCAAGCTCGGCTATGACATCTGCGCCAAGATCGCCAAGACCGCGCACAAGAACGGCACGACGCTGCGCGACGAGGCCGTTGGCGGCGGATACCTCACCAACGAGGAATTCGACCAGTATGTGCGCCCGGAAAACATGATCGGGCCGAAGTAATCGGTTTGGATTTTGGTGGAATGCAGAACGGGCCTTTGGGCCCGTTTTTTGTTTAAACATATATGGCCGCAGACGTTATCGGTTAGGCGACAGACCTCTCCTCAAACGCGGCGTCATCCTCGGTCTTGTACCGAGGATCTGCCAACGTATCGCCAATCGCAACGTAGCAGATGCTCGGGACAAGCAACCGTG
>NZ_ASXX01000027.1:0-34302 GCF_001526505.1 Agrobacterium sp. D14 | reverse complement strand
AGACCGGAGCCTATATCGGCGAGGATGATCTCGTCCGCATCGAGGATGACTACAAGAGAAGTTGACCTTGAATCTTCAGGCCGCAACTCTCCGGTCGCCTCTAGCGCGTCTTGCCCGCGACGGCGTCGATGCCGGTCGCGAAGGCGGCTATGTGCTTCGATAAGACTGCTACAACAAACTTATCGCTTGACGTCCTGCCGATGACTGGGCATTCCCGTCACCTATTCAGGCTCCTGGGAGCTTGGCATGGGAAGCCAAGATTTTACTCAATGTACGATTGTCTTAGTCACATAAACGAAAATGACGCCTTGGGGCGGTGTCAGTATTTCCAGGCTTTGTCGGGCTGTGGAAATTATTCGGCAATGATTTTACAGCCTATCGATACTGTTACAAGTTGTGATAGACGTCGTCGAATCGAGAGAGCGAGCAGAGGTTAATGACGAATAGAAAACGCATATTCCTGGTCGATCACATGTGTGTTCTTCCCTTCGGCCATAACCTTAATGCGCTGGTGCTTTTCAAGGCAGCCATGGAGCCCTTTTATGATGAGGCTATATGTCTGGCAACACAACACCTTCCTGACTATGCGGAACAATCTTCACTCGTTGAAAGAGTATTGTATTTCCCCTATTCGGGAATTACACAAAAACCTCCAGTCAAAAAACCTGCAGGTGGCGGCTCCTCGAATAAAGCAAAAACGCGTGGTGGCTCCAGCCTGGGAATGCGGATTCGGTTCCTGCTAAATGCAGTCTCTGAGAGATATCTCGGCTTTGAATATACAAAAAGGCGGACGCTGAAGGACTGGCGGTCGATCTTTCGCAAATATAAAATAACAAAGGACGACGTTATTTTTTTCCCGAGTGCCGAGCACTACGGGGTCGTTTCGCTTTTGGAGTATATGAAGGAGTTTGGCGAAGACGAGCGACCCGGCATAGGCATCCGGTTAATCGGCGTTACGGAGGGTACGACGTATAGCGGCGGACTCGGGCGTGCTACATTCTTTGATGCTATTCGCAGGGCTCAGGCTGATGGTATGTCCATTTCACTCTCTGCCGAGACTATTACTTATGCTGAATTTACCTCAAGGATTCTGGGCAGCCACGTCGAATATCTTCCTTACCCCTTTGCGTTGCCGCTGCAGCCCATAAAATGGGGCGCGGTTAAAAATATATCCTCCCCCGGCCAGGGAAGGGCGGATAAGGGCTTTTTGAGGTTGTATTCTATAATAAGAGGCATCATAAAGCTTCAGGGCGAAGGTAAATCTACATTCGAAGTTCAGAATATGCGCGATAGCGATAAGTATTTTCGGGCAAGATATTCGGATATGCTTCGGTCTGTGGATGTGCTTGATTTGCACCCTGCGAGAATGGCGCAGGTGGAAATCGATGAAATGTATTCGAGAGCCGATATAATTATCATGCCTTATGATTCCGATACCTATGCCTTGCGTGGTTCCGCTGTTTATCAGGAGGGAATGGCGATCGGTCGCCTATTCGTGTGCAGCGCCGGTCTGGGAATGTCTGATCTGGTAAAACGCTACGGTACGGATTTCTGGCTGACAGCGATCGTGAGTTCTCGGAGAAAGTGGTTCAGTTGGCCCGGCTCGACGAGGATACGGTTCGCACAATGGTTGCCGATGCACGTTCCCTGTACGAAAAGGACTTCGACGCAGGGCTGAATGCTACTATTCGTGGGCTGGCAAGATGAAGAAAAATATAGCTTTTATAGATCATCCATTCCATCGTAAAACACGCTCCAGCGATTTTTTTGTTGATATTCTTCGGAAAGACTTCGAAGTTGATCTTTATTATGCGGAAACGGATAGCCGCGATCTGATCAAGTCGATTGCTGATAAGGCATATGACTTGGTGGTCTGCTGGCAGACCGAATTTTGCGCCCCTTATTTTTTGATGAGAGGAATACGCGTCGTATGTCTTCCAATGTATGACGGGGTAGCGAACGCTCCCGATATATATTGGATAGGGATGAAGCAGGCTCGATTTATCAGCTTTTCCAAGGCGCTGCATCTTAGGCTTACGTCGCTTGGGATCGAGAGTTTTTACTTCCAGTATTATAATATGAAACACGTTCCTGTGCCGCAGGCCAAATTTGAGGAAGGGCTCCGCTTCTTCTTCTGGCAGAGACGGCCGGAACAGGGCTTGACCTATGCTTTTGCGCAGGAGCTTTCCTCGCGACTGCAGTCGCGCGAAAAAGCCTTGGCAGACCTTGATGTAACGCTGCATGTTCACAATGCGCCGGATACGGAGCAGGCGGATGAATGGGAGCCAGTCGGTTGCGATAGCGTTTCCTACTTCACCGATGATGCACAGAGTTACAAGGAAGCGCTGGCCCGCTCCAACGTCTATATCTGCCCTCGTTTCAGCGAGGGAATTGGTCTGTCGATGATCGAAGCTCTGGCGCGGGGAATGCTCGTAGTCGCGCATAATGAGCCGACAGCGAACGAATATATCATAGATGGTGTGAACGGCATTCTCCTGAACTATGATGATATTATTCGGAAAAATGCAGCCGGTAAGGCTCTAATTGAGGTGAATGCCTCAAAAGTCGCGCACAATGCGAGAGAGAATTACCTGAAAGGCGTAGAGCGCTGGAACTCCAGTGTGAATGACATTCGGTTTCTCGTCAAAAGTACGCCAAAGCCCGATTTGAGGGAGAAGGAAACCGCTCTCGCCGACAAGTACCTATATGCGGTGAAATTCGCTTCGAGAAGGTTCTCCAAGTTCATCAGGCAGCTAAAGAAATTGCGGCGGAGAGGGATGACGGGAGCGGAGGCGTCAACGCTTTCGTTCGGGGATCTCGCCAAGGAATCTTTGCGCCGGGGAATGCTGACGGGGGTTATCGTTCGACTTGCTGAGCGAAAAAAACGACGTAGACGGCGGCGGGGCAGGTAAAGCCAAATGGCTTGACTTTTGGTGGTTTTAATAACAAGGACACTCGGGAATCGATGCTGGGTGTAGTCAAACAAGCATAAAGCAGAGGTAGATATGGCAAGTGCAATGAAGACAGCTCTGGTTTGCGGAGCGGGTGGCTTTATCGGGAGCCACCTGGTGAAGCGGCTGAAGCGTGAGGGATTTTGGGTCAGAGGCGTGGATCTGAAATTCCCGGACTTTACCGAAACCGAGGCTGACGATTTTGTAGTTGGGGATCTTCGGAACCAAGACCTCTGCGGTTCAATTGTTGATAGGCGTTTCGATGAAGTTTATCAGCTCGCTGCCGATATGGGTGGCGCTGGTTATATCTTTACCGGTGAACATGATGCCGACATCATGCATAACTCGGCGACGATTAACCTTAACATCGCCGATGTAGCCAGAAAGCGGAACATCAAAAAAGTCTTCTATTCGTCGTCTGCCTGTATGTATCCCGCATATAACCAGGAAGACCCGGATAATCCGAATTGCAGCGAAGAATCGGCTTACCCCGCTGCTCCCGATTCGGAGTATGGCTGGGAAAAGCTTTTCTCTGAGCGCTTGTATCTGGCATATAACCGCAACTTCGGCATGGCGAACCGCGTAGCGCGCTACCATAATATTTTCGGTCCCGAGGGAACGTGGCAGGGCGGTAAGGAAAAGGCTCCCGCCGCAGTATGCCGGAAAGTAGCGCTTGCCGCCAATAACGGTGAAATTGAAATCTGGGGTGATGGCAACCAGACCCGCTCGTTCCTCTACATTGACGAGTGTGTGGAAGGTACCGTCAGACTGACCCGCTCTCCCTCGTTTGAAGGCCCGGTCAATATCGGCTCTGACGAGATGGTGACGATCAATCAGCTGGTCGACATCGTTTCTGATATCGCAGGTAAGAAGCTGCACAAAAATCACATTGCAGGTCCGACCGGCGTGCGTGGAAGAAATTCCGACAATCGCCTGATTCAAGAGAAACTCGGATGGCGTCCTACTGCCGGGCTGACCGCCGGCCTTGAGAAGACTTACGCCTGGATCGAGCAGCAGATTCGCAAGAACAGCTAAAATCGGCGTAGCACTGCTTGATAGCGATTTTGGCCTCCCCCAACAGGGGGAGGTCGTTACTATGAAGTTCGCCAATCGCATTGGGTAAGATGAGATTGAGCTCAATTTCAACGAAATAGTCGGCTTTTCATTGCCAAACTCGGGGGAGGACGTCTTGCGTTTTGATCGAACGGATTCTGGTTTCGAAAGATGTAGTGAAGTCAAAACGGGTGGGATTGTCGACTGTTTCTTTTCTTTTGCTTTTTGGGGTGGAAAATACTGGTCTGCACATCGGCAGCATGAAATTTTCGATCCGGATAAATGGCCGACTGACACATCGAATTACGTTAGTGATATAATTTTGTCCTGCTGGGAGGAGGACGAGGGCGGATTAACTCAGATTGAATCCTGGAAAGTGGGGTCGGGAAATGATCCCCGCGTGCTGGTGTTCGATGGAGATCTGATCATCCTCTATCGAGGCTCCCTGAAGACGGAGAAGGAATATTATCTATATAGTGTTTCCCGAAGTGAGCTGAAGCCTGTTGATATTACCACTCCATTCTTTAACTATGGAAAGAACTGGGCTCCCTATTGCAATGGGACGCATATAGGCGTCGTCCATGGCTTCGATCCTCTTGTCACTCTGAATATAGATCCCAAAACGGCTCAAGGAAATGTTGCCTATTACAAAGACATTCCGTGGAATGCGAAGGCTAGGCACGATGGATTTGCCGTGCAGCGAGGCGGCTCCAATGCTCTGAAATTTGGAGAGCATACGGTAGGATTCGGCCATTCGACGATAGCGCCATATCAACACTATCCGTTTTTTTGGTCTTTGAATGGGGCCAACGAATTGAGCGTTTCTCAAGATGAGAGCTTTTTGCCGCTTGTTCGAAGAGGATATGGCATTATTGACCCGACTTCCTTGTTTGAGGGGCCTGACAACAATCTTTATCTTTCGATTTGCGGCTCTGAAAGGGATTGGTTTTACGCACAAAAATTTATCGAGATAATAGTTCCTGTAAACATTCTCGACAATCCGCATCATGCGCCGACCGCACAAGTTGAGATGCATGGCGGTGGCGAGGTTACAGTCAAGAGGATGTTTGCCTGCGACCTGCAATCCGCTGTCGAAACCACCATCGTTCCCTATGGTGGTCGGGAAGCGAAACAACAGAAGGGTTATATTTGCGTTGGTCCTTACCTGCCACTTGAGACGGGTACATATGAGGTCAAAATAAGATACAAGAGCACGTCAAGCCCTGATGTTGTGTGCGGGCAGGCAGATTTTTGCCGTTGTATTCCCAATCATGCCGAGCAACTCGCGAGTACCCCGATTATGGGAACGGATGATGTCATATCCGTTGTCAAATATAGCGTGCATGCGGAAATGGCGAAGGGGGATGCTTTTGAAACGCGTGTTTTCATTGATTCACCCCCCTCATTTACTCTCTATGACATAGAGATAGTTAAGGTCTGAATTTAATCACACCCGCTTATGCGGCCTGATCGACGTCCTCAGTTCCACCAGCCGCTCCAGCGTCTCAAGGCTTCGCTCGGGGCAGGCGGCGGAGAGGGCGAGGGCCATGGTTTCCATGGCGATGAAGGTGGGGGCGTGGAGCGCCACGCCTTCGTTTTTGGCGCGGGGCAGAAAGAGGCTGGCGTTGGCGTGTTTTTTAAGCACGCTGTCTTCCTGGCCGAGCAGCATGATGATCGGGATGTCGAGGCGGCCGGCTTCGGCTATGGCGGTCTGGGCTTCGCGGTGGGCGCGGCCGTGCAGGAGCATGATGAGGACGTGGCCGTTTTCAAGCTCGAGCAATTGTTCGGCAAGCGCGATGCCGGTGGCGTTGAGCGCATAGGAATGCACGCCCGAGCGTTGGAACAGCCTTGCCGCATAGGTGGCGATGATGCCGGAGGCGCCGATGCCGAGCACGCCGATGCCGCGCGCTTGCGAGAGAAGCCGCACGGCCGCCGCCATGGCTTCGCGGTTTTCTGCGCTTGAGAGCATCTCCAGCGTGTTTTTCTGATTGTCGAGCACGAAATCTATTGCCGCATCGCAGTTGCCGGATATGGATTTTGTCGTTGCCGCCATTTTTTCGACGGGCGAATCCGTCACGCCAAGATAGGCCTCCAGCGTTTCCTTGAGATCGACCAGCCCCTGAAAGCCGAGCGCCTGTATGGCGCGGATGACGGTCGCATCGGATGTATTGGTCTCGAAGCCGATTTCCAGTGCCGATTTGGCGAGAACGGCATGGCGGTGGCCGTCAATATATTCGGCAACGGCAAGCAGGCCCGGCGACAGGCGGTCGCGACGCTTGCGCAGCTGCTCGCCGAAACGGTCGGTGCGCCGAAGCCTTGATGTATGCGTTTCGCCAGCCGACATGAATTCTTCCGTGAAGCTGAGTTTTCTACTCTTCTTCACGAATTAGCAGCGCGCCAAGCCGGGAGGCAAGCGCTTTTGTCGTATTGGTCGTTGCCGTCACTTTTCGTGCGCTGGCCGCACTGTCAAATGCGACTGGACGGCGGAGACCATGAGGCTGAGTGCGGCATAGGAGTTGGAAATCGCTTCCTCGCGCGGCAGGAGGATGTACCGACCGTTGCGGCAGGCCTGAAGAAAGTTGCAGAAACCCGGCATCACGGCTTCCATCATGTCGATTTCCGCCTGCGGCGAAGCGCCGGTATCGGAGCGATAGGGATCGAAGATAATATCGGCATCGAGTTCCGGCAGCCGTTCGGCGCTGATTTCGATACGGTCGCCATCCGGAATGGCGTCGATGATGGTGGGGAAACGAAACCCCGCGTCCCGCAGCACCCGCCCGAGCGCGCGATAGGTGTGGTAGACGCTGATCTTGCCGTTGAGCGGCTGGAACACCGAAACCGTGATGGCGTCGGTATCGACCGAAGCCTTCAGCGCCTCGATCTGCGCGCGGTAGCGCCGGTCCAGCACGGCCAGACGCTCCTGCGTGCCGGTGAGTTCGGCCAGCACCTTGTAAATATGCGGCGCGCCGTCTTTGGTATTGTCGATGGCGACGGTGGGGGCGATCTGCGCCAGTTTTTCAACGGGGGTGGGGCGGTCAGGCTCGGTCAGGATGAGATCCGGCTTGAGGGCGATGATCGCTTCCAGATCGGCATTGATGGAGCCGATATAGGCGATGTCGCTATTGTCGAAATCAACACCGGTCAGAATGGCGCTGGAGCGCAGATAGGGTTTGCCATCCGCTCCCATGCGGCCGTGGCTGCCCACCGGCGTCACGCCCAGTTCGATCAGCGGAATGGTGAGGTCGATATCGTGGAGCGTCACGATGCGCTTCGGCTTTGCCGGAATGGAAACGCTGCGGCCGAGATCGTCGGTAAAGCTTCGGCTGGTCTCTTCGGCCTGGGCCGTGGCTGTCCCGAGGAGAAAAGTGGCTGCCGGAAGAAGGGCGAGAAGTGTTTTGCGCATGGGGGACCTATAGGCGATGCCGGTGAAACCAGAGAAGAGCAAGCAGCGTGGGTGCGCCGACGGCGGAAAGAACGAGGCCGGTCGGCAGCTCCAGCGGTGAAAAGGCGGTTCGGGCGATGGTGTCGGATGCTGCGACCAGAATTGCGCCTGTCAGGCCTGCACCTATGACAAGCCCGGGATAGGAGCCGCCGGGCAACAGAAGCCGGGCGATATGCGGACCGATCAGGCCGACAAAACCGATGCTGCCGGTGAAGGAGACGCAGGATGCGGTGAGGCTGACGGCAAGCGCGACATGAAGCACCGAAAGGAGGCGGCTATGGACGCCAAGCGCCGTCGCCGCATGATCGCCGAGCGCCTGCACGTCGGCGGCGCGCGCTGTCAGGAGCAGAAGGCCCAGGGCGATGACGAGGATGACGGAGAGGATTGAAACGGCGGTCCAGCTAGCGCCCTGCAGGTTGCCAGCCATCCAGATCATCGCTGTCTGCAAATTGCGAATATCGAGCGATGCCATGAGGATAAGCAGCAAAGCTGATAAAAACCATGAAAAGCCGATGCCGGTCAGCACGAAGCGCAGGCGCGAGGTTGCGCCGGAGAGCGTCAGAACGATTGCGGCACTTGCCATGCCGCCGGCAACACCCGCGATGGGGCGCAACATGACCGGCAGGGAAGGCAGCAGGAACAGGCAGCCCAGCACGGCAAGGGATGCGCCTTCGCGCACGCCGAGCAGGCCGGGATCGGCAAGGCCGTTGCGGGTCGTGGCCTGCATGATGGCGCCGGCAATGCCGAGCATGGCGCCGGCCACCATCGCAAGCGCCAGACGCGAGAGCCGGAAGTCGAGAACCACGACCGCGTCGGTCATCGCAGGATCGGTGTTGGTTGCGGTGACAAGCGACCACAGGGCGGAGGCGGGAATATGCTGGCTGCCGGCGGTGAGCGACCACAGGGCGACAAGCATGAGGCAGAGGAAAAGCGCCAGCAGAATGGTGAGCCGCGACGGCATGACGCGGACGGAAAAGCGCCCCAGTCGGACAACCCGGTAACGGTTCATTTCAGCACCCTGCGCACCAGCCAGAGAAACACCGGCGCGCCGACAAGGCCGGTCATCGCGCCGGTGGGCAGTTCTTTCGGCAGGAGAATGAGGCGGGCGGCGAGATCGGCGGCGATCAACAGAACCGCGCCGCCGAGTGCAGCGATGGGTATGGCAAGCAGAAGCCGTCCCGCTTTCAGGCGTGCGACGAGCGGCGGCACCACCAGACCGACGAAGCCGATGGGACCGACGACGGCGATGGCCGCGCCGCAGAGCAGCGATATGGAGACAAGCGCCAGAAGCCGGGTCGAACGGATCGGCACGCCAAGCGCTGCGGCAGTGCTGTCGCCCAGCCCGAGAAGATCGAGCCGGGGGGCGACGGCGAAAGCGAGGACGAGCGCGATCGCGGCCGCGGGCAGGGCGGCGGCGATGGTTGCCATGGAAACGCCGGCCGTATCGCCCACCAGCCAGAAACGCATCTGCTGCAATGTTTCCTCATTGAGAATGAGGATGGCGGAGGTGAGGGTTGCGGCAAGCGTGGAAAGCGCAATGCCGCAAAAGACGAGTTTTGCCGGCGTCAGCCCCTGCCGCCCGGCGGAAGCAAGGAGAAGCACGAGCGAGAAGCTGATGCCCGCGCCCGTCGCCGCCAGTAATGGGCGGAACAGCGGCGTTGCGATAAGCCCGAGCGGCATCACTGTCGCCAGAACGACAGCGAGGCTTGCCCCGGCATTCAAGCCCAGAATATGCGGCTCGCCTAGCGGATTTCGAAGCAGGGTTTGCAGCAGAAGCCCGGCTGTTCCAAGGCAGGCCCCGGCCTGCATCGCAGCCAGCAGACGCGGCAGGCGCAGGCGCATCAAAACCTGCTGGTCGAAATTGCGGGCGTCATAGGCGAATATCAGGTCTTGCAGAACGTGCGGCGCAATGGGGCGCGGGCCGGTGGCCATATGCGCCAGCACCAGAAGCAGCATGGTGAGCAGCAGGAGAAGTGCTGCCGCGAGCGTGCGGCCATAGGCCCGCTCCCGCAGGGCAAGGGTGCTTGCGCTGGTTCCGTTGGGCATCATGCCGCGCCGGCCCGTCCGGGCAGGGGAAGAAATACCGGCCGCGCCGTCACCGGATGCGTGAGCTGGGCAACTGCCATGTCGAAGACATCGGCAATGATGCCGGCATCGCAGGCCGCCGCCGTTTCCAGCCGGTGCCGCAGCCGCCCCTCCTTCAGGAAAATCAGGTGATCGGCATATTGCAGGGCGAGATTGACGTCGTGCAGTACCGCCACGATCGTGCGGTTGTGGTGGGCGACGAGGTCGGCCAGCATGTCCAGCACCTCTATCTGGTGGTGCAGATCGAGAAAGGTAGTCGGCTCGTCGAGAAGAATTATATCCGTCTGTTGCGCCAGCGCCATGGCGATCCAGGCGCGCTGGCGCTGGCCGCCGGAAAGGCTGTCGACTGCTCTTTCCGCCAGTTCGGACATGCCGGTCACGGACAGCGCCTCTTCCACCGCGCGGGCGTCTTCCTCGCTCCATTGCTTCAGAAATCCCTGATGCGGGTAGCGGCCGCGGGAGACGAGGTCGAAAACCGAAAGCCCCTCCGGCGTATGGTTCTGCTGCGCCAGCATGCCGAGCTTTTTCGCCACCTCCTTGGTCGGGTGGCGGAAGATATCGCTGCCGTTGAGAAGAATATGGCCCCGTGCGGGCCGGTGCAGGCGGGCAAGCGCGCTGAGAAGCGTGGATTTTCCGGAACCGTTCGGGCCAAGCAGAACGGTGAAGCGGTTCGGCGCGACATCGATGGACATATCCGCAAGCACCGGCGTGTCGCCATAGGCAAGCTCGATTGCCTGCGCCGCAAGGCCTGTATCCGTGATTATGGGTCTCATGCCGTCGTTCAAATTCGTCACCGTCTGAATGCGTTGCCACCAGAATTATTGATGACTGTAGTAGTCAAGTATATAGCGTTCGAAAAAGCGGTTTTTGCCGGTCGATTTGAACAAAAAGCGGCTGTCATGGGCTGAAATGACACGCCGGGAAGCGCGAATGCACCCTTCGGTACCGACGTTTTGCCGCGCCGAAGCGGAAATAAAGTTGACTACTACATTCATCAATTGAAAGAGCGGTGCATCGTCGCGATGACGATTTGGGACAGCCGGGGACAAGACACGATGCATGACGGTTCGATGATCATTGGGATGCGCTCGCGGGCGCTGCTGGCATTTCTTCTGGCCGGGGTCGCCCTGCCTGCGTTTGCGCAGGAGAGTGCAGCACCGAAGAAAAACGCCGACGGGACGACCGTGCTCGAGACCATAACCGTCAATGCCGAGGTCAAAAAAGGCGCGCGCGGTTATCAGCCGGTGACGACGGGCACGGCGACACGCACCGAAACGCCGCTCCTCGACATTCCGCAATCGGTCAATGTGGTGACGGCCGAGGTGCTGCGCGACCAGCAGGCGCGCTCGCTGGATGAAGCGCTGGCCAATGTCAGCGGCGTCACCCAGGCAAATACGCTCGGCGGTACGCAGGATGCCGTCATCCGCCGTGGTTTCGGCGATAATCGCGACGGCTCCATTCTCGTCAACGGGCTGAAGACGGCCCTGCCGCATTCCTTCAACGATACTGTCGAGCGGGTGGAAGTGCTGAAGGGGCCTGCCTCCACGCTTTATGGTATCCTCGACCCCGGCGGCATGGTGAATGTCGTGACGAAGAAGCCGGAGGACACGTTCACGGCGGAAGCATATTCGCGCTTCTCCGCCTATGGGGCGGGCAAGTATGGCACATCAGGCGGTTTCGATGTGACCGGCCCGATTGCGGGCACGGATTTTTCCTATCGCCTGATCGGCGAGGGGGAAAACAGCGATTATTGGCGCAATTTCGGTGAGAAGAAGAACTGGCTGATCGCGCCTTCGCTGAAATGGAGCGGCGAGGACACCGATATTACGGTTTCCTATATGCATGAGGACTACAGCGTGCCGTTCGATCGCGGCACGATCTTCGATCCGGCGACCGGCAGGGCGATCAATGTCAGCCGCCGCCTGCGCCTCGATGAAGCCTATAACATCACCGACGGTAAATCCGATCTCGCGAGCATCGCCATAGACCGCCAACTCTCCGATGACTGGAAGCTGTCGCTGAATTACGCCTATAGCCGCAACGAATATTCGGACAATCAGGCGCGCGTGATGGGTTATAACTCCCGCACCGGGCAGGTGACGCGACGGGCCGATGCGACGCAATATTCGACGATCTACAATCACGCGCTGCGGGCGGATCTGACGGGCGAGGCCGAAATCGGCGGGCTGCGCAACGACCTGCTGTTCGGCGCGTCCTACGATTACAGCGATACCCTGCGCACCGACATGCTGCGATGCGCGAATTCCACGAATTTCAACGTCAACAATCCCGTTTATGGCCGCCTGCCGGTCTGCACCACGGTGAGGGCGGTCGACAGCGACCAGACGGAGGAGCTCTCCACCGCCTCGATCTATATGCAGGACGCCCTGCATCTTAACGATCAATGGATCGCGGTCGGCGGTTTGCGTTATCAATATTACGACATCTATGCCGGCAAGGGCCGTCCCTTCGTCGTCAATACCGAGAAGGATGGCGGCGAGCTCATTCCCAATGCCGGTTTGGTCTACAAGCTCACTCCGAATGCCTCGCTTTACGCCAATGTGGCCAAAACCTTCCGCCCGCAATCATCCATCGGCGCCTATTATGGCGGGCTCGATCCGGAGGAGGGCATTTCTTATGAAGTGGGCGCGAAGTTCGATCTCTTCGCCGGGCTCAACGCCAATATCGCCCTGTTCAACGCCCGCAAGCGCAATGTCGCCTATTCGGAAGATGTCGGCGGCGTCTCGACGGTGAAGGCCGCCGGCCTCGTCCGTTCGCGCGGTGTGGAGGTCGATATTGCCGGCAGCCTGACCGACGATCTCGATCTCATCGCAAGCTATGCCTATACGGATGCGCTCGTGCTCGAAGATCCCACCTATGCCGGCAAGCGCCTGCCGAATGTGGCGCGCCACACCGGCTCGCTCTTTCTTGCCTATGATGTCGGCGAGATCGGTCCGAACGGCAATACGCTGCGCATCGGCGGCGGTGTGCGGGCGGTGGGTGAGCGCGCCGGCATCAACGACAATTCCTACAATCTGCCGGGCTATGCGGTCTTCGACGCCTTCGCCACCTACACGCTTCAGTTCGAAAAGCCGGTGACGCTGCAGCTCAATCTGAAGAACATTTTCGACAAGACCTATTACACCTCATCCATCGGCTCCACCAGCTATGCCAATGCCGTGGGCGAGCCCTTCAATGTCAGCCTCACGGCCAGCGTGAAGTTCTGACAACGGCGTCGACCGGAAAACAATCGCCAGTCATGAGAGCGGGGTGAATGCCCCGCTTTTTATTTCCACATGGCCCGCATCCGCGCACCCACATCGATGCGGATCTGCTGCGCGCTGCGTTCGGAAGCGGCAGCCGACACCAATGGCCAGGTTGCCGTTTCGAAGAATTGCAGCAATGTCGCCGGGATGAAGCGGGTTCTTGCGGCGTAGACATGCCGGTCGCCCTGCTGGTTCTGCCCGCCGGTGAAGAAGCGTTGCGGCGTGATCAGTGACAGGCTGTCCTTGGCGCGCGTCATGGCGACATAAAGCAGCCGGCGTTCCTCCTCCAGTTCCTGGGTGGAGCCGACCCCGAGATCGGAGGGAATGCAGCCATCGACCACATTCAGGATAAAGACGGAACGCCATTCCTGGCCTTTTGCCGAATGGATGGTGGAGAGGCTGAGATAGTCCTCGTCAAGTAGCGGCACGCCGGCCTGATCGCTGGTGGCGTCCGGCGGATCGAGCGTCAGCTCGGTCAGAAAGCGCTCGCGTGAGGGGTAGCCGCCGGCGATCTGCTCGAGCTGCAGCAAATCGGCCTTGCGGGTGTCCGCATCCTCATGGATGCGTTCCAGATGCGGTTCGTACCACAGTCGCGCCTGCCCGATCTGGCCCGGCCAGTCGTTCGGCGCCTGTCGCAGGCCCACCAGCATTTGCGTGAAGGCTGTCCAGTCGTCGCCGGTCTTCGGCGGCGACGGAATTTCGGCAAGGGCAAGCAGCGGCTCGGGGTCTGTCGCAATCGCATCGAGAATATTGCCGGCCTTCTTCGGTCCGATGCCGGGCAGCATCTGCAGCAGCCGAAAACCGGCGACGCGGTCGCGCGGGTTCTGCGCGAAGCGCAGCACGGCCAGCATGTCCTTCACATGGGCGCTGTCCAGGAATTTCAGACCGCCGAATTTGACGAAGGGGATGTTGCGGCGGGTCAGTTCCACCTCGAGCGGGCCGCTATGGCTGGAGGTGCGGAACAGCACGGCCTGCTGTTTCAGCGTCATGCCGGTTTCGCGGTTGGCGAGGATCTGGTCGATGATGAAATTCGCCTGTTCGGTCTCGTCCTTCACCGTCACGAGTTTCGGGCGCTCCAGCGACTGCCGTTCGGTCCAGAGGTTCTTGGTGAACCGCTCGCGCGCCAGATCGATGACGCCGTTGGCAGCCGCAAGGATCGGCTGCGTCGAGCGATAGTTGCGGTCAAGCGTGATGATGTCGGCAGCAGGGCTGAAGGAAGCCGGAAAATCGAGGATGTTTCGCACCGTCGCCGCCCGGAAGGAATAGATCGACTGCGCATCGTCACCCACCACGGTCAGGCCGCGGCCACCGGGCTTCAGCGCCATCAGCACCGAAGCCTGAAGCCGGTTGGTATCCTGATATTCGTCGACCATCACATGGTCGAAGCGGTTGCCGATATCGTCCGCCAAAACGGGATCGCTGACCATCTGGGCCCAGTAGAGCAGGAGATCGTCGTAATCGAGCACGTTCTGGACCTGCTTGGCCTCCACATAGGCTGCAAACAGTTCCTTAAGTTCGCTCTCCCAGTTGGCGACCCAGGGATAATGCTGGCGCAATATCTCCTTGAGCGGCGTCTGGGAATTCACCACACGCGAATAGATCGCAAGACACGTACCCTTCGTTGGAAAGCGGCTTTCGGTTTTGGAAAAACCCAGCTCGTGCCGGGCGAGGTTCATCAGGTCGGCGCTATCCTCGCGGTCGTGGATGGTGAAATCGATGTTGAGCCCGATCTGCTCGGCATAGATGCGCAACAGGCGCGCGCCGATGCCGTGAAACGTGCCGGACCAGGCCAGCGCGTCTGTCATGATTGCCGAATTCGCCCCGATAACGTGTTTGCAGATACGCTCGACCCGCCGCGACATTTCCGTGGCGGCACGTCTGGAAAACGTCATCAGCAGAATGCGGCGGGGATCGGCGCCATTCACGATCAGATGCGCAACACGGTGGGCGAGCGTGTTGGTCTTGCCCGAACCGGCCCCGGCGATGATCAGCAGCGGTCCGGCCGTGTGCCCGTCTGCCAGCCCAACGCCATGCTCCACCGCCCTGCGTTGCTGTTCGTTGAGCTTTTCCAGATAGGCAACCGCCATGCCAGCAATCCTTAGATAACCTGCCTGTCCCCACGGGTGAGAACCTTGTTCAGAGATGGCAGTCGTCGGAATGTCCGGCCATTGTCTGCCCTGTCGTGGCAATGATTAGCAAAGACTCAAACAGCAATCCAGAACAAATGCTGAACGCATTGTTCCGGTGGTTTGAACGCAGTCGGTGGTGAGATTTATCGGCCCAAAAGGTCGCCCGCGAAATCCCCGAAATCGCGCCACGGGAGAAGGCGGGCGGCCGTGGATGGGTCGCCCGGTGTGACCGTTTTGGGAGGGTCGTTACAGGAAACTGCTTTCGAACAGCTCGCCTGAATAGGCCGAATGGGTAACGCCCGCTTCAAGATCGGCCTTGGTCAGCTCATCGACAAAATCGCCGTTCTGCATGACCAGCACACGGTCGCACATATGGGAGATGACCGCGAGGTCGTGGCTGACGAGAACGAAGGTGAGGTCGCGTTCTTCGCGCTGGTCGGCAAGCAGGTTCAGGATTTCGGCCTGGATGGAGACGTCGAGCGCGGATGTCGGCTCGTCGAGCAGCAGGATCGGCGGTTCGAGGATCAGCGCGCGGGCGATTGCCACGCGTTGGCGCTGGCCGCCGGAAAGTTCATGCGGGAAGCGCTCGGCGAAATGTGGCGGCAAGCCCACCTGTTGCAGGGCGGCAGGCACTTTCGACCAGCCATCGCCAAGTCCCATGGCGTGGATCGGTTCGGCGAGAGCCCGGCCGATGCGGTGGCGCGGGTGCAGCGAACCGTAGGGGTCCTGAAACACCATCTGCGCCAGTTTCAGTTCGTCGCGACTGCGGGTCTTGCCCACCGGTTTGCCGTTAAAGCTGATCGAACCGGTCCAGCCGGCCTCCAGCCCCGCCAGCGACCGCAACAAGGTCGACTTGCCGCAGCCGCTCTCACCGACGATGCCGAGCGTTTCACCCCTGTTGACCGTGAGGCTGACGCCGCGCACGACGTGATTGCGGTTTTCCTTTGCGCCGTAGACGACGTCGAGCTTGTCCACCGTGATCATCGCATCACCTCCGCATCGATGGCCTGACGGTCCAGCACCTTGAGACGCCGCACCGGATTGCGGGGATCGGGCATCGCCGCGATCAGGCCCCGCGTATAGGGATGTTGCGCATCCTCCAGCTTCGTCAGCGTTTCCACGACGCGTCCGCCATACATGACCAGCACGCGCTCACAGAAGGCCGCGACCATGCGGATGTCATGGCTGATGAGGATCAGGCCGGAATTATTCTCGCGGACCATCTCGTCCAGAAGCAAAAGCACATCCTTGCGAACGCTGACATCGAGGGCCGAGGTCGGTTCGTCGGCGATGACCAGCTTCGGCTTGGCGAGCAACATCATGGCGATCATCACACGCTGCCCCATGCCGCCCGATATCTGGTGCGGATAAAGCGCCATCACGCGGTCGGGATCGTTGATGCGCACGCGCAGCAACATGTCGCGTGCTGCACCTCTCGCCGCCTTGCCGGTCAACGCCAGATGCAGTTCGGCGGCCTCCGCCACCTGCTTTCCGATGGGCAGCACCGGGTTCAGCGAGTAACGCGGGTCCTGCATGATAAGCGCCATCTCGCTGCCGCGGATCGCGCCCATCTGGCGCTCGGATTTTTCGAGCAACGGCTCGGACAGGAAATCCATCCGCTCCGCCGTCACCGTGGCGCTTTTCGGCAGGAGCCGCATGGCGGCGCGGCCGGTGGTGGATTTTCCCGAGCCGGACTCACCGACGATGCCGACCCTTTCGCGCCCGACGTCGAAATTGACGTTGGACACGGCCGGAATGGTGTTGCGGCCGAAACGGACATTGAGGTCGCGGACCGAGAGGATGGGGGAGCTATCAGGAACGGGCATGACGCGGATCCAGGAGGTCGCGCAGCGTATCGCCGGCGATGTTGAAGGCAAGGCTCGTCAGCAGGATGGCAATGCCGGGCATGACGGCGACCCACCAGTAGTCGAGCATGAACTTACGGCCGCTGGAGATCATCGCGCCCCATTCCGGCAGCGGCGGCTGGGCTCCCAGACCGAGGAAGCCGAGTGACGCGGCGGTCAGGATGATACCCGCCATGTTCAGCGTCAGGCGAACGATGACCGAGGGAATGCACATCGGCGCAATGTACAGAAACAGGATGCGCAGCGGCGAGGCGCCATAGAGACGGGCGGCGGCGACGTAGTCGGTATTGCGCACGACAAGCGCTTCCGCGCGGGCAAGACGCGCAATCGGCGGCCATGCCGTCAGCGAGATCGCGATGATCGCCGTACCGAGGCCGGCGCCCATGGCGGCCGCAAAGGCAAGCGCCAGCACGAGCGAGGGGAAGGACAGGACGATATCGGTCGCGCGCATCAGGATCGCGTCGGTTCGCCCGCCGAAGAAACCGGCCATCACACCAATGGCAAGGCCGATAGGACCGACGATGACCGAGACCGAGAGTACCGTCTGGATGGTGATGCGGGTGCCGTAAACAAGCCGGCTGAAAATGTCGCGGCCGAATTCGTCGGTTCCGGCCAGATGTGTCCAGCTGGGAGGCTGAAGCGCGTTTTCCAGAGCCTGACGGGCAGGATCGTAAGGCGCGATGAGCGGTGCGAAAATGGCGACCAGAACCAGAATGGCCAGAATGGCGAAGCCGAACATTCCAAGCGGTTCGTCCGCGAGCTTTCGAAGTGTCCGCGCGGTGGTAGTCGAGATGCGCGACAGGGCGCTGGGACGATCAAGGGTATTGTTATGCGCGATATCGGTCATCGTGCGGCCTCCCGTGTACGGGGATCGAGCGTGGTGTAGGCTAGATCGGCGAGGAAGTTGAGCAACATGAAAATGAAGCCGATGACGATCGTGGCGGCCAGAATCGCATTCATGTCACCGATGAGCAGCGCATTCGTCATGTATTGGCCGATGCCGGGCCAGGAGAAGACGATCTCCGTGACCACGGCGCCTTCCAGCAGGTTGCCATAGGAGATCGCCAGAACGGTGATGAGCTGCACGGCGATGTTGGGCAGCACATGGCGGGTTATGGTGCGTGCAGGGCTGACGCCTTTGGCCCGTGCCGCGATGACATAATCCTGGCTGAGCTGTTCGAGGGTGAAGGCCCTCGTCATGCGGGTGATGTAGGCCATGGCCATATAGGCGAGGATGATCGCCGGCAGGATGATGTGTCCAAGCGCGTTCCAGAAGATTTCTGTCTCGCCTGCGAGCAGGCTGTCGACGAGCATCAATCCCGTCTTCGGCTCCACGAGGCCTTCGTAAAAGACGTCGACCCGACCGGGGCCGGCGACAAGGTTGAGGTTCGCGTAGAAAATCACCAGCCCGACGATGCCGAACCAGAAGACCGGTATCGAATGTCCAACCAGCGCAAAAACGCGCGCGAACTTGTCGATGAAGGTGTCGCGGAAGAGGGCGGCGGCTAGACCGAGCGGGACGCCGACGACCGTTGAGATGATGATTGCCAGCGTGGCGAGTTCGAAGGTGGCGGGGAAAGCCTGCGCCAGATCGCGGGTAACGGGGTTGCCGGTCAGGATCGCAATGCCGAAATCGCCATGCAGCAGGCCGCGCAGATAGATGAAGAATTGCTGGTATAGCGGCAGGTCGAGCCCCAGCCGCGCTCGCATGGCCTCATAGGCCTTGGGATCGGCAAGTTCGCCGACGATTGCCCCGACCGGATCACTCGGCATGACCCGGCCGATGATGAAGGTGATGCAGAGCAGGATGAAGAGGCTGACGATCAGTTGCAGAAAGCGATGTCCAAGCCCGCGCAGTGAGATTTCCGTCATTGCTGGCCGCACTTCCCTGTGAGAACGCCGTCAGCGGCCGAGGCATTGCGCACTGCTCGCCGCAGACGCGCAATTCTCCTTTGCAAAAACTCTTGATGGTACTTCATCCCAACTCCTCCCTGAGCTAACATGAAAACATATGATGTGCGGCTATGTCATAATATGAGTAGCGAAGGGATTCGTATTCTGCAAGAGGGAAGAGTGGCATGATGGGCGACAAAGCGAGGCCGCGGGAGAGGCGGGCACAACAGATCATCGATAATCTCAGCGCAGAAATTCGCAGTGGAAAACTGAAAAACGGCGATCAACTTCCCACCGAACCGGAGCTTGAACGCAGCTACGGCGTGAGCCGCACCGTGGTTCGCGAGGCGATCGCGGATTTGCGTTCCGCCGGCTATGTCGTTCCCATCCAGGGCAAGGGGGTTTTCGTCAGCAATACCAGTGAATGGGCCGGCGTGAAACTGACGCAAACCGAAGTCGGAACCATTGCGGAAACGCTGGAAATGCTGGAGTTCCGGCTTGCGACCGAAGGGGAGGCGGCGGCAATCGCCGCCTATCGCCGCACAGCCCAGCAGGAGGCCGCAATCTCTGCGGCGCACCGGAAAATGGCCCGCGCCATCGATGCGCGTGAAACCACCGTCGATGCCGATTACGAGTTTCACACGGCCATCGCGATCGCCACGAATAACCGCTTTTATCTGGAGGCTCTGCGTCAGTTCGGTTCGCGCTCCATACCGCGCGGGCAGTTCCCGACGCTGCCGGAAACCGGCGATGCGAATTATCTTCGCAAAGTGCAGGCCGAGCACGAGGCAATCCTGCGCGCCATCGTCGAACAGGATCCGGAAGCGGCACGAAAAGCCATGCGCGAACATATGCTTGCGAGCCAGCGCCGATACAGGTTGCTATCTGAGGCGCAATAGCATCTCGACACTCATCTTATTTCATGCGATGTCATATGATGACTTGCATGGAGAGAGGAGAGAATCGATGTATGTCGGCACCCAGGTTGCTGCGCGCGATGACGAGGATTTTAAGGTTTGGGCGCAGCTTGGCGTCAAAAATATCAACGCGGATCCGCCCGGAAAGCCCGCGAGCTGGACTTTCGAGGACTTTGAGCGCCATCGTGACAAGGTCGAAAGCTTTGGCCTCGTTCTCGACATGGTGCAATTGCCGCTGCCGTCGCGGCCCATCGAACAGGCGTCGTATCCCGATATCCTGCTTGCCGGTCCTGATCGCGACCGGCAGATAGATGCCGTCTGCACGATGATAGAGAATATCGCCAGGGCCGGAATCCCTGCCGCGAAATACAATCTCAACCTCATCGGCATTCCTCGCACCGAAATGGAGCGCGGCCGCGGCGGCTCGCTCAATGAGGCCTGGCGCTGGGACAAGGCGGACCATGATGCAGCGCCGGGTCTCGCGGGCGTTCTTTCCGAAGACGAGAACTGGGAACGTATCGATTACTTCCTCGAGCGTGTGGTGCCGGTGGCCGAAAGCAACCGCGTGCGCCTGGCATGCCATCCGCATGACCCCTATACCCCGCCGGGTTACAGGGGCGTCACCCGTGTTCTCGGCACGGTCGAAGGGCTGAAGAAATTCGTGCAGATGCGCGAGAGCCCCTATCATGGCCTTAATTTCTGCCAGGGGTCGATCGGCGAGATGCTCGACAATCCGCGCGAGGAGATCGACGACATTATCAGGTGGTTCGGCAGCCGCGACAAGATCTTCAACGTCCACTTCCGCAATATCAGCGGCGGCAAACTCTCCTTCATGGAGACATTCCCCGATGAAGGCGACATGGACATGGTGCGTTCGCTGAAACTCTATCACGAACTCGGTTATCGCTACATGATCATGCCAGACCATGTGCCGACGATCGCCGGGCGCGATGCCGTCGGTGTCGCTTTCGCCTTCTGCTACGGCTACATCGCCGCCTTGATAGAAGCGCTTGACAACAAACATCTTTGACCGTTCTGGCCCGCGACGCCCCGCTGCGTCGCGGGCTTTTTCACAAACAGGAATTACCGATCTGTAGGAGGAGCAGGTATGAGAAAATCATTGATCCGTCTCGCATTCACCACGGCCCTGGGCGCCATGCTGGTGCAGGCAGCGCCAGCCATGGCCAAAACACCGAATGACCAGCTTGTCATCGGAACCTCGCTGGCTCAGGTGCTGTCGCTTGACCCGCATCAGGCCACCGAAGGAAAAGCCAACGAAATCATGTCCAACCTCTATGACCGTCTGATTTCGGTCGATGGTTCGGGCACGGTTTCACCGCAGCTTGCAGAGCGCTGGGAGATAGATGACAAGGGCATCACTTTCCATCTTCGCGAGGCTAATTTCGCCTCGGGCAATCCGGTAACCTCGGCAGATGTCGTCTATTCGCTCAGCCGGCTGTTGAAGATGAACCAGGCGGCCGCAGCCAACCTCAAGCGCGTTGGTTATAATGCCGATAATGTCGACAAGCTGGTGAGCGCGCCGGATGAAAAAACGGTACGCATCGATCTTTCCGGCGAAACGACGTCCGAGCTGCTTCTTTACCGTCTGGCCATGGTCATCGCCAGCGTCGTCGACAGCAAAGAGGTCAAGACGCATGAAAGCAATGGCGACTGGGGCAATGGCTGGCTGAGAACCAATTCCGCCGGTTCCGGTCCCTTTACGCTCAATCGCTGGTCGCCGAATGAGATCATCATTCTCGAGGCCAACAAGAATTATGTGGCCGGCAGCCCGAAAATGCGCCGCGTCATCGTGCGGCATGTGCCGGAAAGCCAGGTGGAGCGCCTGATGCTGGAGCGCGGCGATATCGACATCGCCAGTGCGCTGACGGCTGCCGACCTTGCAATCTTCAACAACAAGGAAGGTTTCCAGATCCAGCGCGTGCCGACGGGCGGCTTCTACGTCCTGTCCATGAATGCCGGCAAGGAGCCCTTGTCCAACCCCAAGGTCCGCGAAGCGATTGCCTATGGCATCGACTACAAGGGCATGGAAAAGACCATCATGGGTCCTTATGGCCGGGCGCGCACGGTGCCGGTGCCGGAAAACTTCGAATACGCCATTCCGAGCCCCGACTGGAAGCTCGATGTAGATAAGGCGAAGGCCCTCCTCAAGGAGGCCGGTTATGAGAACGGCTTCACGCTTAATCTGAAGACGATTGCGCAGACGCCGCGCATCGATCTCGCCACCGCGATCCAGGCCTCGCTCAGCCAGATCGGCATCAAGGTCAATGTCCAGCAGGGTAACGGTTCAGACGTGATTGCCGCCCACCGTGCGCGGGATTTCGATCTGCTCATTCCGCAGACCGGCGCCTATATGTTGAATGTGCTGGGTTCGATGGAGCAGTTCTCCAGCAACCCCGACAATTCGCTTGCCGCCAACAACGCCGGCAATTTCGTCTGGCGCTCGGCCTGGGACATTCCGGAACTGACGGCGCTCACGGCAAAGGCTTCGCTGGAGCCGGACGCCAAGAAGCGCGGGGAAATCTACACCCAGATGCAGGAAATGTTCGTCGCCCAGAAGCCGGCGGTGTTGCCGATGTTCGAGAGATTCGAGCCGATTGTGCTGAATACGCATGTCAAGAATTATGTGGGTCATCCCAACATGACGACCCGGCTGGAAAAGGTCACGAAGGATTAAGGGCAAACCACAGCCTCTGAAAACCTGCGACGGGCGGTTTTACCGCCCGTTTTTTATTCGCGGCCAGGCGGGAAGCCCGGCCGAGGCGGTAGATTATCGTCATTATCCCGGAAATTCGGGGGTTTTCTCAAGGAGTTCATCGGGTTAGATCGTCCGATGACTATTCCTTCCATCGGGCGAGAGTCGTGAACTCCGCTCACCCACCTCCCGAAGAATGCGTTGACGACCATGAACCTTGCACAGATAAAACTTCCGTCGCGGCCGCTGAGCCTCAAACGTGGCGTCATTTCGGTGCCGGCAGCCTATTATTTTTCCATTCCGGTGCTTCTGGTAATCACGGCCGTCATGCTCGTGGCCGAAGGTCCGGGCATATTGCGCGACTATCAGATCAGCAAAGATCCGCTGGAGATCGAAAACGGCGATATCAGCGGCAGCTGCAAGACGCGCAAGGCGATCTTCACGACCTGTGAGGCCGATCTTTCCTATGACCATGCGGGCGTGAGCTACAAGAAGGATGTCGAGGTCATGTTCGTCGATTTCCATTCCGGCGATTATGAAACCGGGCTGGTCATCTCCGCGAAGAACCCGGATCTCGCAACGATTTCCCTCGGCCTCGACATGCTCTGGAACCGCATCATCACGCTCGGCGTGTTCGTCGCCCTGCTCGGTTTCGGCAGTTTGGCGATGCTGTTCACGCTTGTCCGTGTCCTGCGGGTTCGCCTGCAGCTGCGAAAGCCCGCACCGTTGACCGTCATTCCGGTGGCGCTGACGGCGGTTGCCGAAAAACGCAGCCGTCTCTTCGTCACCTATGCCGACACGGTCAGAGAAGACAAGACCAAGCGGCAGTCCTTCACCCATCTGGAGAGGGGGCGAATCCCGGTCGTCGTTGGCCATAACGGAAAACACGATGTTGCGCTGGCGGTCTGGCACGGCAAGACCGCGCTGCCGGTTCTGCTCGACGACCGGCTGGAGCGGATCGACCTATCGGAGCCGGAAAGGGCGGAGGCCCTCGCATCGCTTGCCCCGATGCTCGCGAACCAGACGCCGGAGGGCGCCTCGGCTCCGGGTGCGACGAGTGCGAAAGGGCCGAGCCTCCTGCGCAGACTGGGGACTTTTGCTGCCATCGTGGCCGTCATCATCGTCGCGGTTATCGGTTACTGGCTGTGGTACGTCACAAGCGCCCCGTCGCAGTTCAACTCGCCCGGCATGGACCTCAACAACATGATGCCCGCAGCAATTAACGAGTGGGGATGCGCCCGTCTGCAGGAGCGTTTCTCCGATGGCCCGGCGCCTTTCGGATGCACCGCAGCCGATTATCGAAGCTGGAAATAAACGGCTTTTCCTATAGTCCCGGTCGGGCCGCGCGCGAAAAAGCTTACGGGCTGCCGCGTGCGGCCCGTTCCTTTCTGTACGTTGCAGGACAGATCGTTCCATTTATCAATAGTTGCATTAGAGATTTATAAATAAACCACTCCCATAGTGCCACCGTGAGCGGTTCTTCAGAGGCTGGGAGAGTGCGTCATGTTCACGGTTCTGGAATGCGTTGTCGTACAACACGACCGGGCGGTCGTGCTTCTTGCGGCTGTTATTTGCCTGCTTGGCATGTTTGCTTTTTTTCATCTTTTATTGCGCGCGGAGGAAAGTCCGGCTGGCCGCAAGCCCTATTGGGTGCTGGTCGCGGCCTTCGCTGCGGGACTGAGCGTCTGGGCCACGCATTTCGTCGCCATGCTCGCCTATAAGGGCGCAGTCCCGATCGGTTATGATTTCGCCTTCACGGCTCTTTCGGCGGTTCTTGCGGTTTTCGGTTTCTGGCTGGCGCTCACCAGCCGCTCGCAGGCCGCTTACAGCCCGGCGATCGTCGGCACGCTGGTCACGCTCTCGGTTGCCGTCATGCATTTCGTCGGCATGGCGGGAATGGATGTCGCCGCCACGATCAGCTATCGGTGGGGGCCGGTGCTGGGTGGTTTTGCGGTTGCCTGGGCGTCTTTTCTCCTCGCCTTTTTCCTTTTTCGTCGGCTCGGTTCCTGGCAGCGCATCGCCGCGCCGGCCGGATCGGCGATCTTCGCGATCTGCGCGCTGCATTTCACGGCCATGTCGGCCACGGTGCTTTCGCCGGATCCGTCCGTATCGGGGCCTGATCCCGACAATGTCGCCCGGCTGATCATGATCTGCGCCATTTCCGGCGTCACGTTCCTGATCCTGTCCACCACTGCCGCCGCTGCTCTTGTGGATCGTTACCTTGTCGATCTCAAGGGTCTGGTGGATGCGACGCTCGATGGTCTCGCCGTCGTCCGCGATGGGCGGATCGTGGAGCTTAACACCCGCTTTGCCGGCCTTCTGGGCCGGGAGGAAACGTCGCTGGTCGGACAAAACCCCGACGATCTCTTCAAGGCAATCGACGGGCAGCCCGCCTATCTGCCGCGCCATGCACCGGTGGAGGCGGTTCGCGAGCGCGCCGGGCAGGCGCAGATATTCGAACTCGGCGTACGCACGATCGAATATCGCGGCCGCCCCTGCGAGGTGATGGCCATTCGCGACCTGACGGAAAAGCGCGAAGCGCAGCGGGAAATCGAATATCTTGCCCGCCACGACGTGCTGACGGGCCTTTCCAACCGCACCATGTTCCAGACCCGTCTTCACCAACAGATCGAGCATTGCGACGAGGAGGACGAATTCGCGCTGCTGGCGCTCGACCTCGACCGGTTCAAGGCGGTCAACGACATATTCGGCCATGCCGAGGGGGATCGCGTCCTGAAAAAGGTTGCCGCCATTCTCGATGAATGCGCAAGGGCAGGGGATGTAGTCGCCCGTCTTGGCGGCGATGAATTCGTCATCCTGACCGCCCGGCACACCAGGGCGGAAGAGGCGCGCCTGCTGGCCGAGACGATCCTTGGCATGTTCGCACTGAAGATGAATGTTGCCAACGATCCGACCTCCGTTGGCGTCAGCATCGGCATCGCCGTCTTCCCGCGGGACGGGAAGGACCATGAAAGCATCATGCACGCCGCCGATCTGGCGCTTTACCGCGCCAAGATGGGCGGGCGCGGCATATTGGCCTTCTACGATCCGGTGATGGATCAGGAGGCGCGCGAGCGCCGCCAGCTCGAGACGGATCTGCGGCTTGCCATCAATCGCAACGAGTTGCTGTTGAATTATCAGCCGGTCCTTTCGGTCGAATGCGGGCAGGTCGTGGGTTACGAGGCGCTGGTGCGCTGGCAGCACCCGACACGGGGCGTGGTGCCGCCGGATGTCTTCATTCCGATTGCCGAAGAGAGCGGCATCATCATCTCGCTCGGCGAATGGGTGCTGCGCGAGGCCTGCCGTCAGGCGGCCGGCTGGGCGCCGCACCTGAAGATCGCGGTGAACGTTTCGCCATTGCAGTTTTCGCTGGCCAATCTCGGGCATGTCGTCTGCACCGTGCTGATGCAGACCGGACTTTCGCCCAACCGGCTGGAACTGGAAATCACCGAAGCCGCGCTTCTGAAGGACCGCAAGGCGACGCTGATCATCCTCAACCAGTTGAAGGCGCTCGGCGTCGCCATCGTCATGGACGATTTCGGCACGGGTTATTCCTCGCTCAGCAACCTGCAGAGCTTCCCCTTCGACAAGATCAAGATCGACCGCAGCTTCATCGCCGCCATGAGCGACGATGACAATGCCCGCGCCATCGTGCGCGCGGTGATCGGCCTCGGCCGCAGCCTCGATCTGCCGGTGACGGCGGAGGGAATTGAAACGGATGCGCAATACCGCATGGTGGTCGACGAGGGCTGCGCGCAGGCGCAGGGCTATCTCTTCGGCAAACCGGATGTCGCGCCCGCCCAGGTCGTCAGCGCCACCACACGGAAGAAACATTCCGTTTGATAAAAGATGCGACGGCACAATGGTGTCGTCGCCCTCCTTTCCCATCTCCGATGGAACGAGAGCCAAGGCAGATCGTTAGGCTAGCGTGTGGCGCGTCCATGCTGCTGTCATCCCGACCGGGCGGTATGCCTGCTGTGTCAGCGAATGCGCCACGGATGGACATCTATCTATGGGAGAGACCGCGATGACAGACCGCCTCGAGCCGCAGGACCCGCGCAGCCAGTATCCGCGCCCGCCTTTTTCGACCCCGACCCAGGAAATGCCGGGTCTCGTGACGAATATGACGCCTTTCCCGGACCATGGTGAAAAGACCTATCGCGGCACCGGCAAGCTTGCAGGACGCAAGGCGCTGATAACCGGCGGCGATTCAGGCATTGGCCGTGCGGTTGCGATCGCCTTTGCGCGGGAAGGCGCGGATGTGGCGATCTCCTATCTTCCGGAAGAAGAATCCGACGCAGAGGAGGTCGTGGCGCTCATCGAGGCGGAAGGCCGCGTGGCGGTCGCGCTGCCCGGCGATATTACCGACGAGGCATGGTGCCGCGAACTGGTCGAGAAGGCGGCAGGCGATCTCAACGGGCTGGATATTCTCGTTATCAACGCGGCAAGGCAGCAATATCGCAAAGACATAGAAGAACTGTCGACCGACGATTTCGATCTTACCATGAAGACCAATCTTTATGCGCTGCACTGGATAGCGCAAGCGGCGGTTCCTCATCTCAAGCCGGGCTCGTCGGTGATCACCACCGCGTCGATCCAGGCCTATCAACCGTCCGCCATCCTGCTGGACTACGCCACGACAAAAGCCGGTATCGTCGCATATACGAAAGCGCTTGCAAAGCAGCTTATCGAAAAGGGCGTACGCGCCAATTCCGTCGCTCCCGGCCCGTTCTGGACGGTTCTTCAGCCGAGCGGCGGCCAGCCGGACGAGAAGGTGAGGAATTTCGGCAAGGACAGCGATTTCGGCCGCCCGGGACAGCCGGTGGAACTGGCGCCCGTCTACGTGCTGCTGGCATCGCAGGATGCGAGTTTCATCAATGGCGAGGTTTATGGCGTGACCGGCGGCAGGGGCGTTGCCTGAGCCGATGTCCGCCAATGCCGGATGGGCCTTTGAGGATTTCGAGATGAAACGGCAGGCAGGACGTTCAGACAGAAATTTGAAGAGCTTCGATGTTCGCGACCGGCTGATACTGGCGCTTTATGCGCAGTTGAAAGCGGAGCGGCAGACCCGTGAGGCCATGGAATGGGTTATCCGCAATGGCGGGCTATCGCCGGAGGTGCTGGAAGCCATGGCGTCCGATCCGGTGCCGGTTCTGGCGGAGGCGGATGTGCCCGCCATCGAGCGCATTCTGGCCAAGGGCCGACGCGGAGACATGTCCTCCCGCAGCGATGACGAGGGACGACGGACATGAACCGGAGAGCGAGCTGGCGAGGCCATCTGACCTTTGCCGATTTCAACTGCGAAGTCGGCCTCTATTCCGCACTGACCTCGGCGGAGAAAATCTCCTTCAATATCGTCAACCGCAAGACCGGCCACCGCGTCGAGCGGCAATATGTCGATAGCGACACCGGTGAGGCGGTTCTTCGCGAGGATCAGGTCAAGGGATACGAACTCGACAATGGCGACCACATCGTCATCGAGGGAGACGAGATTGCGAAGCTGATGCCGGAAAGCGACAAGGTCATCCGCGTCAGGCATTTCCTGCCCTGTGATGAGATCGACAAGCTCTATTTCGACAAGTCCTATTACCTTGCGCCGACGGGGCAGGAGGGCGAAGAGGCGCTGACGCTTCTGGCGAGGGCCATGGAAGACGAGAATGTCGTCGCACTCGGCGAGGCGGTTCTTTTCCGCCGCAATCGCGTTCTCCTGATCCGCCCCAGCGGCAATGCTCTGGTCGCGACGACGCTGAATTTCAGTTATGAGGTTCGCTCTCAAACCACCGTCTTCAAGTCGATCCCGGATATCGAGTTCGACGAGGAAATGCTGGAACTTGCCGGCCACATCATCGAAAAGCGCGCCGGCGCCTTCGATCCGGCGGACTATAGCGACCGTTACAACGATGCGCTGGCGGAGCTGGTGAAAGCCAAGATCGAGGGCCGGGAAATCGCGAAACAGCCGCCGCACCGGGAGGACAATATCATCGATCTCAAGGAGGCCCTGCGCCGCAGCGCCGGGGCGGGAGCCGGGAAAAAGGCGACAGCGGCAGGCCGCAAGGCTTCCCGGAAAGCGAGCTGATCGATGGGATTGCAGACCTATAACGCCAAGCGCAGTTTCGACAAGACGCCGGAGCCCCGTGGCACCAGGGCGGAACGGCAGGGATCGAGCTTCGTGATACAGAAACACGATGCCCGCCGTCTGCACTATGATTTTCGGCTGGAAATGGACGGGGTGCTGAAAAGCTGGGCGGTGACGCGTGGCCCCAGCCTCGACCCCGAGGACAAGCGCCTTGCCGTGCATGTCGAGGACCATCCGCTCAGCTATGGCGATTTCGAGGGCGTCATCCCGAAAGGACAATATGGCGGCGGCACCGTGATTGTCTGGGATCGCGGCACCTGGCAGCCGATCGGCGACGCCCGGAAAGGTTATCGCAAAGGCCACCTGGAATTCGAACTGGACGGCGAAAAGCTCAAAGGCCGATGGCATCTGGTACGCATGCATGGAAAGCCCGGAGAAAGCCGGGAAAACTGGCTGCTCATCAAGGGCGATGACGAGGAGGCGAGGCATAAGGGCGGCGCGGATATTCTCGAAGAACGGCCGGAATCCGTAAAGACCGGGCGCAGTGTCAAGGAAGTTGCAGCCAAACCGAAGGATACCTGGAACTCCAAAACGGTATCGAAAAAGACCGTCGCTTCTGCCTCCGGCAGGAAACAGGCTCATGCGTTGCCCAAAGGCGCACGCAAACTGGCCATGCCATCTTTCGTGCCGCCGGCGCTCGCCACACTCAAGCCGAAACCGCCGGATGGTTCTCGCTGGCTGCATGAAATCAAATTCGACGGCTATCGTCTGCAGGCGCGCGTCGATCAGGGCAGGCTTCAACTGCTGACCCGCAGCGGGCTGGACTGGACGGAGAAATTCGGCCGGGCCGTGACAGGAGCGCTCACGGCGCTGCCGGTGGAAACGGTATTGATCGATGGCGAAATCGTCGTCGAACGCGATAACGGCGCCTCCGATTTCTCCGCCTTGCAGCAGGATCTGAGCGAAGGGCGCAGCGACCGCTTCGTATTCTACGCCTTCGACCTTCTTTATCTCGATGGCAGCGATCTGCGCGGTGCGGCATTGAGCGAGCGAAAGGCGCTGCTCGAAAAGCTGCTGTCGGCGGGCGATCCTCATCTCCGTTACAGCCAGCATTTCGAAGAAAGTGGCGCGCTTGTCCTCGACCATGCCTGCCGGCTCAGCCTCGAGGGCGTCATTTCCAAGGTCAGGAACAGCAAATATGTTTCCGGCCGCAAGGGCGAATGGGTAAAATCCAAATGCTCGATGCGACAGGAATTCGTCATCGGCGGTTATACCGTCTCCTCGACATCGGACCATGCCATCGGATCGCTGGCGCTCGGCGTTTATGAAAACGGCAAGCTGCGCCATGTCGGCCGTGTCGGGACAGGTTATACGGGCGAAGTGGCGGAGATGCTGCTTGGCCGGCTGAAGCCGCTGGAGCGCAAGGACAGCGCTTTCGATGGCAGGCTCACCGCGCTTGCCCGCCGCGACCTTCATTTCGTCAAGCCGGAACTGGTGGCGGAAGTGGAGTTTCGGGCATGGTCCGCGGATGGCAATCTGCGTCACGCCTCCTTCCGGGGGCTGCGTGAAGACAAGCCCGCAGCAGAAATCGAACGCGAGGAGAAGGCCGTGTCCGATACCCAGGCGCCGCAATCGAAGATAACGTTCACCCATCCGGACCGGCTTTATTGGCCGGAGGACGGCGTGACGAAGGAGGGGCTTGCCGATTATTATGCGCAGGTCTGGCGGCACATGGCGCCCTTTGTCGTCAACCGGCCCTTGGCATTGTTGCGCTGCCCGGAGGGCATAGAGGGTCAGCGATTTTTCCAGAAACATGCCTGGCGCGGCATCAATAAGGCCGTCGAGCAGATCAGGGATCCCAAGGACAAGGGCGGTGAACCGCTGATCCGCATCACCGATTTCGATGGCTTGATGGCGCTGGTGCAATCCGCCGCGCTTGAAATCCACCCCTGGGGCGCGACCACTGCCAATTGGGAAAAGCCGGACATGATCACCATGGATATCGACCCCGGCGAGGATGTGGCTTGGGAAGAGGTGATCGAAGCGGCGCTGGAGCTGAAGCGGCGTTTCGAAGAGGCCGGGCTCGCCGCTTTCGTCAAGACGTCCGGCGGCAAGGGCCTGCATGTCGTCGCGCCCTTGAAGCCGCAGGCGGGCTGGGCGCCGGTAAAAGCCTTCGCCAAGGCCATGGCGGCGGATATGTCGAAGGCCGAACCGGAGAAATATCTCTCTGTCGCCACCAAGGCGAAACGGCAGGGCCGCATTTTTATCGACTATCTGCGCAACGGCAGGGGCAATACGGCGGTTGCGGCCTATTCGACCCGTGCCCGGCCGGGCGCCGCCATTTCAGCGCCGCTCGAATGGCCGGAACTCACCGCCGAGATCGGCCCGGCCCATTTCACCGTCAACAATATCGGCGCGCGTCTTTCCGCGCTGAAAAAAGACCCGTGGGACGGCTTTTTTGCCGCTGCCGAGCCGCTTCCGAAAAAGACCCGCTGAAGGCAGCGAGCCTCAGCTTCTCTTTTCGGAAGCAAGGCTTTTCTTCAGGGCATCCATGATGTTGATGACATTGCCGCCGGCGCGGGCCTTCGTGCCGGTTTTCTTTTTCGAGGAGGAGACCTCCTCGCCCTTGGTCTTCAGCAGGGATTTGATCTTCTTCTGAATGGGGTCCTGTACCAAGGCCGGTTTCCAACCCGTCACCTGTTTGCCGATGCGTTTTTCCATGGCGTCCAGCAATGGCCGGTCGATTTTCATCTTCGGCTCCAGCGCGTCGATGCTTTCGCGTACCTCTTCGCCATAATGCAGCGTCCACAGGATGATGCCTTTTCCCGACGGTTCGAGGAGCACAGCCCTTTCACGACGGTAGATCACCAGACGCGCGATGCCGAAAACATCGTTCACCTTCATGGCCTCGCGAATGACGCTGAAGGCTTCGGTGCCGATCTTGTCTTCCGGGCGCAGAAAATGCGGGCGGTCGTACCAGATCCAGTCGATCGATCCTTTTGGCACAAAGGTCTTGATATCGATGGTGCGGGTGCTTTCCAGCGCCACCGCATCGATCTCGTCATCCTCCAGCAGAACGTAATCGTCCTCGGCGCGGGGAAAACCTTTTACCTGGTTTTTGGCAGCGACCGGTCGGTGGGTAATGCTGTCGACATAACGGCTTTCGACGCGATTGCCGGTTTTGCGATTGAGGATGTGGAAGGTGTATTTGTTGCCTTCCGTCGTCGCGGGCGTCAGCGAGACGGAGGCCGTCACCAGCGACAGCTTCAGATAACCCTTCCAGAAAACCTGCCGTGCCATGTCCGCGATCCGCATTGGTCCCCCGGAACAACAGCCACGGGGTGGCTTTTGTTCCGGGAGAAGCGGCAAATCGGGGCAGGGATGGAGCTGTCAGCCGAACAGCGACGTCAGCCCATAAACCGCGGCGGAGATCAGTGCAGCCGCCGGCATGGTCACGATCCAGGCGATGACGATATTGCCGGCAAGGCCCCAGCGCACCGCCGAGACGCGGCGGGCCGCGCCGACGCCGACGATGGCGCCGGTGATCGTGTGGGTGGTGGAGACCGGAATGCCGAGCCATGTCGCACCGAACAGCGTCAGCGCACCGCCGGTTTCGGCGCAGAAACCCTGCATCGGGTTCAGCCGGGTGATTTTCGATCCCATCGTGTGGACGATGCGCCAGCCGCCGAACAGCGTGCCGAGCGCCATGGCCGACTGGCAGGAAATCACCACCCAGAAGGGCACGTAGAAGCTCTCGCCCAGATGTCCCTGGCTGAAGAGCAGCACGGCAATGATGCCCATGGTCTTCTGCGCGTCGTTGCCGCCGTGTCCCAGCGAATAAAGCGAGGCGGAGATGAACTGCATGACGCGGAAGGTGCGATCCACGGCAAAGGGCGTCTGCCGCACGAACAGCCAGGAGACGGTGAGCACCAGAAGCAGGGCGAGGAAGAAGCCGATGGCCGGCGACATGAAGATGGCGCCCACGGTCTTCAGCAGACCCGACCAGACGATGGAATTGAAACCCACCTTCGCAAATCCCGCACCGACGAGCCCGCCGATCAGCGCATGCGACGAGCTGGAGGGAATGCCGAAAATCCAGGTGACGATGTTCCAGACGATGGCGCCGATCAGCGCTGCGAAGATCACCTGCGGCGATACGATGGCCGGATCGATGATGCCGGTGCCGAGCGTTTCGGCCACATGCAGGCCGAAGAACAGGAAGGCGATGAAGTTGAAGAAGGCCGCCCAGGCGACCGCATATTGCGGGCGCAGCACACGGGTGGAGACGATGGTGGCGATGGAATTGGCGGCATCGTGCAGACCGTTCAGAAAATCGAAGAACAGCGCGATGGCGATAAGGCCGATTAGCAGCGGCAGGGCAAGTGCGACATCCATCAGACGTTCTCGATAACGATGCCGCTGATCTCGTTGGCCACATCCTCGAAGCGGTCGACGACCTTTTCGAGTTCGCCGTAGATCTCGCTGCCGATCATATAGGCCATGGCATTGCCGCTTGCGCCGTGGCGGCGGAAGAGGTCCTTGAGACCCAGATCGTGAAGTTCGTCGGAGCGGCCTTCAACGCGGGTCACCTCTTCGGAGATGGATGACAGGCGATGCGCATTCGTGCCGACCTTGTTGAGAAGGGGAATGGCTTCCGCGATGAGGCCGGCTGCGCGCACGATCTCATGACCCATTTCCTTCATCAGCGGATCGAATTCCGTTTGCTCGAAAAGACGGATGGTCTTGACGGTCTTGTGCATCATGTCGATGGCGTCATCCATCGACTGGATGAGATCCTTGATGTCGCCGCGGTCGAAGGGGGTGATGAAGCTGCGCCTGACGGCGAGCAGCACCTCGCGGGTGATGTCGTCCGCCTGATGTTCGAGGGCGACGATAAGGTCGCAGTTCTTCTCGACGTCCACGCCGCTCAAAAGTTGGTCAAGGGCCTCGGCCGCTTTGATGACGGTTTCGGAATGTTTGCTGAACATGTCGAAGAAACGGTCCTCGCGCGGCATCAGCTTGCGAAAAATACTCATCATGCGAATTGGCCCTCAATGGCGCTTTATTAGTTGTGGGGGGTGATTGTCATAAAACTGTCATAAATGCACGCGGGGCATTGATGCAACCCGGAAAATCAGCACTATCAACGGATATGAAACCCACCAAGAAAAGCCGGAAAACCCGCCCGGCTCGTGCACTGACATTGCTCCAGCAGCTTGCTGCGGTTCCGGAAAAGCTCTTCACTGGCGCTTTCCGGCAGCAATATGCCGCGCTCTGCTTCCGTTATGCCGGCAATGGCGAGGATGTCGAAATCCTCCTCGTCACGTCCCGTACCAGCGGACGCTGGATCATTCCGCGCGGCTGGCCGATGAAACGCAAGAAGCCGCACGAGGCGGCGGCAATCGAGGCGTGGGAGGAGGCGGGCGTGCGCGGCCGGGTGAAAAAGAATGCCGTTGGCCGCTATACCTATCTCAAGATGCTCGACAATGGCGATGTCGTACCCTGCATGGTCGATGTGTTCCAGATAGAGGTGACGGAGGCGGAAACCAGTTTCAAGGAACGCGGTGAACGCCTGCTGGAATGGGTGCGCCCGGATGAAGCGGCAAGGCGCGTTCGCGATATCGAACTGAAGTCGCTTCTTGTCGATTTTCGTCCGAAGGGCAAAAAGAAGCGTCAGGGCAGCGAGAGACCCTGAATGCGAGGCCGACGGATGGACCTAGAGCATTTCCCGTAAAAGCGGAATCGCTTTTACGTCTGGATAATGCGTGAAAACAAAGGGTTAGAGCATTTCCCGTAAACCCTTGCCACAGTACACCACAGAAAGGTAGTCTGATACGGCAATCGCGGTGTTTGCGGTGGCGCGCGATGTTTCCCACCTCCGTCATTCCGGCTCAAGCAACCGTGGATGATCA
>NZ_ASXX01000026.1:0-43669 GCF_001526505.1 Agrobacterium sp. D14 | reverse complement strand
GCGCCATATATGAGGCAGAGGCTGTGCTGGCGACGGCCAGCTAATATTGGACCGCCGGCGAGCGGCATCGCCGCTCGCCGGTTTTCGGCGTCGATCAGGCCTTGGCCGGGCGCACGACGCGCCAGTCCGGTCTGCCGAGATTGTGCGGCCAGGCATGAACATCCTTGTCGTTGAAATAGACGACCTCTTCCAGCTTCGGAAAATCCGCCTGTTTCAGCGTCACGTCATTCATCCACGGACGAACATAGGAATCGCCGCCTTCATAACCCAGTTCGGCAACCCAGACCGGCTTGTTGAAGGTTTCGACAAGTCCATAGCCCTTGCGCAGCAGATCGGTGAAGGTCTTCGGTCCGCCATATTCGATCTTGTCGTATTCCTCGAGACCGAAGACCGAGAGGCCGACCAGATCGGCATAGCTGTCACCTGGGTAGTAGGCCTGCAGACCGTCCAGACCTTTCGGTGACCACATCACCTTGACGCTGGGAACCGCCTTGCGGGTCATGTCCACCATGCGTTTATACGCCGTGATGTAATCACGCGGGTTCCAGCCCGACCACGAGAAGCGGCCGGACGTGTCTTCCATTTCCTGTCCCCAGCGCAGGATCAGCGGACTTTTCATCGCCGACATGCGTGCGGCGATCGCCTGCATGTTCTGGTCGTAGTCGCCTCTCATCACCTTGCGGCGCAACTCGTCGGAGGTGAGCCGCCAGTTAACGTCCCAGGACCAGGGTTCTACCGTGATCAGCACGTTGCGCTTGCGCTCCAGAGCGTAGGCATCCGCAAGTGCGAGACTGTCGAGATCCACGTCTTCCCAGGGCAGGAACAGATGTTCCGACGCCACCCCGGTCTGGGCCGTGAAATCGCCGTGCGGATCGTAGGCACCGAAACGGATGCCGTCCGCATGCAATGTCGGTCTTTTGTCGGCAAGTGTCTTCATGCCCGTCGACGTCATGGGGGCGACACCCTGTGCGTCGAGCTTGAGCACCGGATACATGCCGGCGGTAAAGGCTGCGGCGGCACCACCTGCGAACAGAAGTTTTCTTCTTGTTATCTGCATGACACCTTACTCCCTACCTTGTTGCCGTCATCGCCTTGTCGTAAGCGGCGATCTGCGGCGTGACATCGTCCTTGCGGACGAGCTTGAGGAATTCATCGCCAGGGCGTGGCGGGTTGTGCCGGAACACGTACCATGGCCCGCCCTGCTTGCGCTGGTAGAGCACCTTGCCAATGCGGCCATGGTCGAAGCAGGTATCGGCCTTGCCGTTTCCTGCAGCGCTTTTCCAGGTGGCGCGCATGCACAGGGTGCCGTTGGCATCGACGGTCCAGCGGCCTTCACCGATGGACTTCTTGCCCTTTTCTTCCGTTGCGGCGATGAATTTGCGGTCTTGGGCGATGAAGCGTCCACCGCCCGTTTCCCATTTCCAGGTCTTGTCGAAGTACATGTCCACGACTTCGCTGGTTCTGAGCGGTTTCGGCGTCTTCGTGCCGCCTGCAGCGTGGACCGCGCTTGGCACGACCACCGCAAGACAGAGTACGAAAGCGGAGAATCCGCATTTGCTTATTGTTGTTTTCATCACAGCCTCCTCCTTCATTGTCCGACCCTATTGTCGGCCAGCATGATCTCTCCGGTCGCCACCGCCGGCGGCGGCGCCACGATGGGTTCCGCCTGCATTTCCTGCGGTCCGCGCAATCCCGGTACGGTAATGCGCAGTTTCAGACGCACCGATCTCGCACCTTCCACGCCCGCCCCGGCGACCGTGAACCGCGTTTCGGTAAAACTGACATAGGGCTGCCCGTGCGACAGGGCCTCCAGCCCGCCGATCGCATGGGAGCTGAGCTGTACGGCACTGCCCGCCACCAGCAGCAACGAACAGGCGGCGGCGGTCGCTCCCCCGCGCAATGCCGGCAGCTTTGGCAAGCCGTTTTCCATCGCATGGCGGATGAGCAGAAATACCGAAAGGCCCGCATAGATCGCCACATTGATGGCGGCGAAGACGAAGAAGCCCTCCGCCCCGTTTTCCCGCGGCGCCAGAACCATGGCCACGAGGCTGAGCGCCGCCAGAAGAATGTAAGGCGCGACGACCCTCAGCGGCAGCGGCGGTTTTGCCTGCGTGCCCTTGGGGGTGATGCGGAAATCGACGAAATCGCCACGGATCGTGTCGCGTATCGCCGCCAGCACGCCCATCAGCGACCAGGGCCAGCGCAGGAACAGAAATACCATGGCCTCCCAGCTGAAGAGCTTCGCATCATGCGGACGGAATGCACCCGTGGCCCGCCAGAAGAAGGCAAATACGATCATGATCAGCGAAACCGGCAGGAAATGCGCCAGAAACGCCGGATAGGATGCATTGACCAGCACATCGCCGCGCATCAGCGCAACGGCGGGAAGCACGAACATCAGCGCCATGAAGCCCGAGAACAGCGGATACCAGAGCTGCGAAAACAGGAACTGGAACTTCAGCCGCGGCGGCAGCTTCGGCACGTAGTGCCTTGAATATTGCAACAGAATGGTCATCAGGCTGCGCGACCACTGGAATTCCTGCACGATGAGATCGGCAAAGGTCACCGGCCCGTCGCCATGGGCGATGGCGTTGACGGCGTGAACGCCGCGCCAGCCGCCGGCATTCATCAGAAGCGTGGTGGAATGATCCTCGGCAAGCTCCGGCCCAAGGCCGCCGACTTCCCGCAGGGCTTTCGTGCGCACGGCATAATGTGAGCCGATGCAGAGCGGCGCCCAGCCATTATTGTAACCCAGTTGCAGCGCGCCATGCAGGCTCGCCTCGGCATAAAGCCTGCCGCGCGCGGCCCAGCTTTCACCGGCATTGGCGTCGCAGATGCTCGGGGCCGAAACATATCCAACCTTCGGATCGGCAAAGGGACGAACGATCTCGCGCAGATAATCCGGTTCCGGCACATGATCCGCATCGAACTGGGCGACGAAATCATAACGCTCGTAACCGTAGTGATCGTAGAAATAAGCGAGATTGCCTTCCTTGCAGCGTGTGCGCCGCGGCCAGGTCTTGCGATGATACTCGGCAACACCCTGTCGGGTGGAAACGAAAACGCCGTGCGCGCCACACCATTTCAGCGTTTCCGCATCCGGAGCCTCGTCGGCAAGCCAGACGTCGAATTCCAGGCCCTTCTGTTCGAGCATGGCCAGCAGCGTCTTCTGCACCACCGCAAAAGGTTCCGACGGCGCCTTGGTGACGACCATCGCTACCCTGCCCTGTGGCAGAGGGGAGCGCCGGTCGACAACCTTCGCGTTCAGAAAGATGAAGATGAAATAGGATGGCAGAAGCGTGATCCACGCGAGCGTCATCGTAACGACGGTATAATAGGGCCAGTCGATGACACGATCGCGATCGAGCCACCAGATCCAGAAATAAGCGAGCGTCACCAGCCAGCCGCCAATGCCGAGAAGATAGGCCGTGCGGTTCCAGCCGGCAAAGACCGGCAGCATCCGCAAATCACTGGCGACGGCTACCGCCCGGGCCGATGGAACGGAAGGGGTGGAATGGGCTTTCATGACCGCACCTCCAGTCCGAAACCGGGACCTGCCGTCCGGATAATGGTGTCGATATCCGAACGCTTCGGGATAAAGCCGAGCGTCTCTTCCGCACGTTTTATATCCGCGAACAGGGCTGGCGGATCGCCGGCGCGCCTTGCGCCGAAATGGACCGGAACTTCCTGCCCCGTCACGCGATGGATCGCCCGGATGATATCGCCGACCGATGTACCGTGACCGGAACCGAGATTGACGCGCAGCGTCTCTCCGCCCTCGGCAAGATAATTGACGGCAGCCACATGGGCATCGGCCAGATCGCTGACATGGATGTAATCGCGAATGCAGGTGCCGTCGCTGGTGTCGTAATCCGCCCCGAAGACATCCAGTTGCGGCAGCCTTGCGGCAGCCGCCATCAGTGCCCGCGGGATCAGATGGGTTTCAGGCTCATGGCGCTCGTAAAGCTCACCGTCCGGGTCGGCCCCGGCGGCATTGAAATAACGCAGCGCCACGAAACGCAGACCGTAGGCGGCGGCATAATCATCAAGCGCCATTTCGAAGATCAGCTTCGTGCGCCCGTAAGGATTGACCGGCATTTGCGCCGTTTCCTCACGAATGGGCAATTGCGGCGGCACGCCATAGGTGGCGCAGCTGGAAGAAAACACCAGCCCGCCGATATTCTGGTCGAGACAGGCATCCAGCAGCGCAAGACTGCCGCCGACATTGTTGCGGTAATATTTGCGCGGATCCTCGACGGACTCACCGACATAGGCGTTGGCGGCGCAATGGATGACGAAGGCCGGCGAAAACTCCTTCAGCGTGGCTTTCAAAAGGCCGCGATCCAGAATGTCGCCCTCGATGAAGGGACCCCAGCGAACCGAATCCGCGTGACCCGTCGAGAGATTGTCGTAAGCGATGGGCTTGAAGCCGGATTGGGCCAGCGCCTTGCAGATGTGGCTGCCTATGAATCCGGCCCCGCCCGTGACGAGGATTGTGCGGGGCATCTCATACGGCCTCCGCCACAGTCTTGCCGGCCAGCAATGCATCGAAATAGACGATGGTTTTTTCCAGGCCGATTTCGAGCGGCACGCGCGGCTGCCATCTCAACAGTTCCTTTGCCCGCGAAATATCGGGGCGGCGCTGCTGCGGATCGTCGATCGCGGCAGGCAGATGCACGATGCGCGAACGGGAACCCGTCATGCGGATGACGATATCGGCAAGCTGCCGCACCGGAATTTCCGTCGGGTTGCCGAGATTGATCGGCCCGGTGCAATCCTTCGGCTTGGCCGAGAAGCGCAGGAAACCGTCGATCAGGTCATCGACATAGCAGAAGGAACGGGTCTGGCTGCCATCGCCGTAAATGGTGATGTCGGCGCCCTTCAGAGCCTGGACGATGAAGTTCGAAACCACACGTCCATCATCGGGTCGCATGCGCGGCCCATAGGTGTTGAAGATGCGTCCCACCTTGATATCGACACCGAAGCTACGGTGATAATCGAAAAACAGCGTTTCGGCGCTGCGTTTCCCTTCATCGTAACAAGCTCGCGGCCCGATTGTATTTACATTGCCGAAATAGGTTTCCGGCTGCGGATTGACGTGCGGATCGCCGTAGACTTCCGATGTCGATGACTGCACGACGGTTGCACCGCATCTGCGTGCCACTTCCAGTACATTGACCGCCCCCAGGACATTGGTGAGCAGCGTGCCGACCGGATCGCGCTGATAGTCTGGCGGCGAAGCCGGCGAGGCGAAGTTGAAGATCAGCGAGACATCGATGTCATAGGGTTTGCGCACATCGTGCTCAACCAGCAAAAACCGCTTATTGTCCCGCAAATGCGCCACATTCGCGGTGCGTCCGGTCGAAAGATCGTCGAGACAGATCACCTCGTGACCGCAGCTCAACAGGCGCTCGCAAAGATGGGAACCGAGAAAACCGGCGCCGCCATTGACGAGAACGCGTTGGCCAGGTCTCCATTCGGAGTAGATGGTGACGCCGTTGTCGTGTTCGTTGGGAACGAAATTACGCATTACACACTCCTCCCCATGAGGAATCAGCGCAGCTGATTCACCTAAACTGGATCAAACTCCCGATTGTACGATATCCTGAATATCATCCTCCGGTTTTTACTTCTTCTGGAGGTTTAATATTTCGATCAGATAAATTTCAACTTTCATGATAGGCGCAGCAGAAAACAGGTCAACTTCATTTTATCAAAATATTACAATTGATTACCCAAAATTACTCAAAATAGCCCCTTTATTTAATACTTTTTAACTATGCCTCTATTATGCCTTTCTTATTGAGCATTAGCGCAAGCTTCGCTCAACCAGTCGGGGCTATCCTGGTTTTGTAAGGCTCGGTCCACCGGGAACAAAACCGCCCGGCGAGATGCGACAGACAGTCGATTTCAGGGGACACACATGACGAATGAAATGCCTTATTCCCATAGCGGCAAAGCAGCCCGCCATTGTCGCTTCGCGCTTGTTGCCGCAGCACTTGTAACTTTCACCTTCGCGACGGCTTCATGCTCCGTGGTCGAAGACGCCGTTCTCATCAAGACCGCGTCGGCCAATACCGCCACGACCAAGAGCAGGGTCGTTCCGGCGAAGGCATCCTACGGTTATCAAAAAACCGGCAACGCGGCCGTTACGCTTGTTGCCGATGCCTCGGGCACACCCGCGGCATCGCGGCAGTCCTACTCGGGCTCCTCTCCCTATATCTGCTCACCGAGCGGATTCGGGCAGAAATCCCGCTGCTTCCTGAGGCCCTGAGCCTCCTGAAGAAATACCGGAGGGAACTGGCGTCCGGACGGCTCTAGCCGCCCTGACGCTCAGTTCTTCCAGCCGCCGGAGAACGTCGTGTCTTCATCTTTGTTGAAGAAGCGCGACGCCGCCTCCGTGCGGTTGCGCACGTTCATTTTCTTATAGATATTGCGAACGTGAACCTTGACGGTGTTCTCGGACAGATGCAGCCGATCAGCGATGATCTTGTTTTGCGTTCCTTTGCAAAGCAGGTCGAGGATTTGCACCTCACGTGTCGTCAGCGCCGCCACGTCGCTCCTGCTTGCGGCAAGGGCATCGGCGCGGTTAGCGATCACGGCATTGCTTTGAACGCTCTTGCTGTTGACCGAAGGCGAATAGGGCGTGAGCTTGCCGAGAAGAGCAGCAGGAAAATGTTCCCCGCCCTTCATGAGCAGATCGACGGCCGCCATGAACACATCGAGCCTGAGGTTGAGCGGCAGCACGCCATCGATGACGCGCATTCCCACCAGCCTTTTAAGCGGCTCCTCGAATTTATCGATGGTTTCGACGACGAGCGCGATCGGCGCATCGGGATGTTTTTCCCGAACCTCCGAAAGAACGGCATGAAGACGATCCCCCGACATCCGGTAAGGCAAAACCAGCCGTACATTGTTACCGTAGTCGTCCTCGATGCCCGCCGACGACCTTACGCTCACCACCGCGAATGTGGGGAACTTTTTGCCCAGCGCCTCCATGAGGCACTCGGAAAACAGGTCCGGATCCGCTATGACCAATAAAGTTCCATTTATAGGAGCAACGGCGTTTTTTTGTTTTGCCGCATAATCTGACGTTCCCATGAACATTGACGCCTCCCTCAAGCGCTTACGCATTACTTTCTTTTGGTTGTGCAGTCTGTTGTCCGCCGGCTATCTTTCCCCTGAATACTTGGGGGCGATTCTCCGCTTTAGGCCATGTCAACTATCATTAATTACCCGTTAATTAACACACGCTAATACGAAAAGCTGTGTAAATAAATGGCCCAAACGGGTTATTTTTTACAATTGACATACAAAATAGGTTACGCAGAGATAGAATCATTCATTCTGTAACCGCTGCAAAAACAATCACATCGGAAAAGCTTTCGCTGTGGTTTTGCCTTCCGGGAAAATATAACTTTTAGTTGATATCCCTTTACATAGCTCGCCGGCGAAGCACGCTGGAGCCTGTTCCTTTTCGGGATAAAGGCCTTTTCCCACCGAAATAAACCATGTTTCTCGAAAAAGCCGCCCTGCCCGGACGAAGCGCCTTTTTTTTGAGGCCAAACCGGCGAAACGACCCGCCGGACAACCGCCTGCGACATATATATTCGGGTAAAGCGCCGATATGTTTAGCCCGAATTGATATCTAGGAAGCGCGATTTTTCTGCGGCACAGTCTGACCGTCGCTGAACGGCGGCCGATGGAAAGACACCTCCGGCCTTGACGTGTGTTTGAAAAACGCCGGTCCCTTTTCAAGAAAACATGCAAGCGAAAAGACGAAGCCACCGCGCTCCCCTTATGGAGCGAGGAACGGATTTGTGCGCCGTTTTACCGAGTAGCGCACAAGGGCTGAACGAAAAGAGCCCGCTCACGGGCCACTACCGAACCGCAGATGATGCGTACCGAGTGCATCTGCAAAACATCAATCTTCATGCTACCCGGGGCAAGCGCGAAAAAATCCCGTTTGAGATGAGAGGGATTTCGAAAGCTGCTCCGAGCTTTTTCGGAGGAAATCGAAATGGGTTATGATCACAAGGCATCCGGCAGCGACGACGATATCACCAAGATCGGCGCGCTTTCCGATGGTTTCGCCAACACGTCGACCAATGACGCCAAGGTGGAAGACAGCAACGTCGGCACCGCAAACGGTGAAAACCGCAACAACGACAACAGCGACAACAGCACCAATGTGGATGTTGACGCCAAGATCGATGTTGAAGCCAATAACGGTGACAATCGCGACAACGACTATGACTGGAGCTATGACAGCAAGTCCTATAGCGACAACGACACGACCACCAAGACCAGCACCGAAACCAATACCGACATCAAGGTCGATTACGACTGGAGCTATGAAAGCAAGTCGTACAGCGACAACGACACCAATGTGAAAACGATCACGGATACGGACACAAAGACGTCCAACTATTCCGACAACGACACCTCCACCAAGACCACGACGACCTCCGACAGCTTCAACTCCGCAGACAGTTTCTACAAGTCGGATGACGACTTCGGCAACATCACGGGCGTCAAGGATGTCGGCAATCTCGGCATCGCCGGCGGAGACCTCACCTTCAATCTGGGTGACGACTTCTCCTTCACTCTCGATGTCGACAACATCCTCAACGGCTCGCTTAACGGCGATGGCAACGACACCGGCTTCAGCATGGTGCAGGCCAACCACCTGGCGGATCAGGATGAGGCCTACGACATCAAGATGCAGAATGGCGGTGCGGAAAACCACCTGAGCGCCAATGCCGGTGACGCCTTCGGCGCCGAAGGCATCGACGGCAAGGGATGGGACCTCAAGGCCGGCGACGACGCAGCAGGTACCAGCACTGCGGATGCATCGGCAATCCTTGCAAATTCCGGCTTCCATCTGGAACTGGTGCAGGGCGCCAACATGCTCTCCAACGCAGTTGATGTCACGATCACAGGCGGTAACTCGCATGTGTCTGATGTCGGTGAGGATCACTCCTGATAACCACCTCTTGACGAAAAGAGCTGCACCGGCACCCGCCGGTGCAGTTCGCGGTTGAAGGACCGGGGTTGCGTAAAACGAAGCACCGCCTCCAGGACGTGTGCCCTCCGCAGCCTTAAGGCTCTGCCGCGATGATCAGGGAGGGACCTCCAATGCATATCGACAAGATTTCGGACATGATTGCGCATTTCATCGGCCTGTTCGACACGGTGATCGAGGAAGCGCGTCTGAGAACCAACTACAGCGAAGGCCCGGCGCATTCCGATCCGGACCGTTTGCCGGACGATGAAGCAGCAAAGCTGCTCGACAAGAACTATGACGTTCCGCTCGAGGACTACGATCCCGGCGTCAACTACCGCGCCGGCTATTATGATTTCGATTATCTGCAGCCGCATTTCGCGCGCATGGTCGAACACGACATGCAGCGGCTCGCAGATGCCATCCCTGTCGATATTTCCGGCGTCAATTTCCGTTTTCCCGGCCGGCTTTCCTTTGAGGAGGAATATGAGCTGGTGGTTCACACCGGCCCCGGTTCGGTCATTGCGCATGTGGCGCAGGTCAATATTCTTCAGGACGACGACTATCTGAACATGACGGACGGCCCCTATGTGTGGCGCGACACCAGCTTCGTTACAGAGCGCACCGTCGAATTCTACAATGAAGCGTCCGTCTTCACGCCTTTCGCCGGTTTCCAGCGCACCGACAGTTACGACGCCCTGCAGGCGCTCGCCAAATCCGCGCACGACTATATCGACCATGCCCGCGAAAACGACGTGACGTCGCTCGGCACCGGTGCGGATCAGGATTTCGTTCTGGCCGGCAATGACATCCACGGGCTTTACATCAATGGCTCGATAGCCAGCGAAAAGCCGATGCTCGACGACTATATGCCCGATCGCGGTATCGCCAAGCCGGCGGAAGAGCCGGAAAAGAGCGATGTTTCGCTGCATGAGGACAGCCCCGCCGGCAACAGCCTCGACGTCGCCGCAGGCGCCAATGTCGTCGCCAACATCGCCACGCTGGTCAATACCGGCGTCATGACGTCGGTAACCGCCGTCATGGGCGACTATCACCAGATCGACGCGATCACCCAGGCCTATATCTATAGCGACCGGGACGAGATCGACTCCGTTTTCACACGGTCGGAAGATCAGGCGGCGACGGCAGCCTTCAATATCGCCAGCTTCGAGCGCAGCGTCTATCCGGGCGCGGAAAACACGGAGAACAGCAGCCAGGAAAACGGCGAACCGCCGATATTTCCGACCGCCTGGCGCGTCAGCGTGCTGGAAGGCGACGTTTCCTTCGTCCACTGGATCGAGCAATACCAGTTCGTCAGCGACAACGACACGATGACGATAACGACCTCGGGCGCCACCGTCAGCCTGCTGACCGGCGGCAACGCCGCGCTCAACATTGCGAATTTCCTCGGCATCGGCATGCAATACGACCTGATCATCGTCGGCGGCAATGTGCTGGACATGAACATCATCAGCCAGATCGCCGTGCTCTACGACAATGACTGGGCGCGCGCCAATCCCGATGCGCCGGACGGCGCCACCATCCAGTCCGGCAACAACCTGCTGTGGAACGATGCCGCCATTCACAATGTCGGCAGCAACGACCGTTTCGAAACCATGCCGGACTATATGAACCAGACGGTGAACGCCATCAACGAGCGCGATCCCAACATGCCGGATGCGCTTGCCCATGACGTCAATTTCGCCGGCTATGAGGGTTTGAACGTCCTCTATATCACCGGCAATCTCTACGATGTCAGCATCATCAAACAGGTGAGCGTGCTCGGCGATTCCGACGATGTGACGCAGGCCGCGGCCAAGGTTCTCGAAAATAACGAGGACGCCACCGTCCATATCGATACCGGCAGCAACGCCGTGGTCAATCTGGCCCAGATCGTCGACTACGAAGCTTCGGCTCCACCACCTATGTCGCCGGCGGCGTTTATTCCGATGCCATACTGATACAGGGCGGCATCATCGAAAACGACACGTCGCAACCCCAGCAAGGCCAACTGGCAAACGAGGTCATCGCCTTTCTTCACGACGATCCCGCCACCATCGAAAACGAATCCAATGGCGTCATCAATGCCGGTCACGACCTGTCATGGTCGAATGCCCATCCGGCCGACGTCATGCAGACGGTCGTTGCGTAACCCCTGGCAGGTGGGGCTGCAAACGCGCCCCGCTATAGCCGGAACCGCAAACACCGCTAGATCACCGAGGGGACCGATATAAAATGGATCATATTTCTAGAAAAACCATTGCCGACGGACGCTCGCTGGACTTGCCGCTGGATCAGGACGCGGAAGACAGCAAACTGACGGACGCCTGTATTTCAGCAATCAATGAAGCCGTCGAAAACCTGCGCCAATTATCCGGCGCGGAACAGACGGCGAAAGAAGTTTCCTCCCCTGCACAGACCGCCTCCCCACAAGTTCTCTCCCAACCGCATGCAAAAACGGAGCAGGCGGAACAATTGCGGGATGTTCCCGCGGAAAGGCCGGCACCTCAACGGGACCGGCAACCTGCCTCCCCGCCGGAACCGCAGGCCAAGATCGACAATGCCGACCTGCCTTTCGTCAAGACCATCGACAATAATGACGGACCGATCCGTGAAAACGAACGCCGGCCGGTGACGGGCGGCGGCGGCAAGGAACCGACGGACAATGGCGGTGGCGGCGGTGGCGGCGGCGGTGGTGGAAGCCAGAGCGGTTTTCACAAACGCAGCGAGCCGATCAATTTCGCCGCAAGCCTTGCCAAGGGCATCGCCGCCGTGCGGCGCAACATGGTGGTGGTGATGCTGTTCACGGTCGCCATCAACGTCCTGCTGCTCGCCATCCCGCTTTATCTGTTCCAGATTTCCGACCGGGTGCTGACCAGCCGCTCGATGGATACGCTGGTGATGCTGACGGTCGCCGTCCTTGGCGCGGTTCTGCTGCAGGCCTTCATGGACGCCATCCGCCGCTTCATCCTGATGCGCACGGCCGTCGAACTCGAGGTGCAGCTTGGCGCGCCGATCCTGTCCGCCGCCGCCCGCGCCTCCCTGCATGGCAGCGGCAAGGACTACCAGACCTTGCAGGATCTACAGCAATTGCGCTCCTTCCTCACCTCCGGCACGCTCATCGCCTTTCTCGATGCGCCGCTGATGCCGCTTTTCATCGTGGTGGTCTATCTCGTCCATCCGCATCTCGGCATCATCATCATGGTCTGCTGCGTCGTGCTGTTCGGCATCGCCTGGCTGAATCAGCGCTTCACCGCAAGGCAGTTCTCCGAGGCTTCCGGTTATTTGAGCCGCGCCAATTTCCATCTCGATTCCATGTCGCGCAATTCGCAGATCATCAATGCGCTCGCCATGATCCCCGAAGCGGTGAAGATGTGGGGCCGCGAAACCGCCGGCTCGCTGAAATCGCATGTGGCGGCGCAGGATCGCAACATCATGTTCTCCGGCGTTTCCAAGGCGGCGCGCATGATTACCCAGGTGGCGCTGCTCGGCTGGGGCGCGCATCTGTCGCTATCCGGCGAACTGACCGGCGGCATGGTGATTGCAGCCTCCATCATTTCCGGCCGCGCACTGGCGCCCATTGAAGGCGCGATCGAAGGCTGGCACCAGTTCAACAAATCTGCCGCCGCCTATGGCCGCATCAAGCAGCTTCTCATCAATTCGCCACTCAATTTCCCGCGTCTGCGCCTGCCCAATCCAGAAGGGCGTCTCGATGTGGAGCGCATCCTCTTCGTGCCGCCGCCGCAGAAGAAAGTGATCCTGAACGGCATTTCCTTTTCGCTGAAAAAGGGAGAGTCGCTCGCCATCATCGGCAATTCCGGCTCCGGCAAGACGACGCTTGGCAAGATGCTGGTGGGCTCCATTCTGCCCACATCAGGCAATGTGCGCCTCGATCTCATGGATCTGCGCAACTGGGACCAGCGACAATTCGGTGAAAGCATCGGTTATCTGCCACAGGACGTGCAGCTTTTCCCCGGTACCATCAAGGCCAATATCTGCCGCATGCGCGACGATATCGAGGACCGGCAGATCTACGAGGCGGCAGTGCTGGCCGATGTGCACGAGCTGATTGCCGGTTTCCCGCAGGGTTATGAAACCGTGGTCGCTGCCGATGGCGCACCGCTCTCCGGCGGCCAGAAACAGCGCATCGCGCTTGCCCGCGCCTTTTTTGGCGATCCAAAATTCGTGGTGCTGGATGAGCCGAACTCCAATCTGGATACGCAGGGCGAACAGGCGCTGGCCAAGGCGCTGCTGCACGCCAAAAGACAGGGCATCACCACCGTCACCATCACCCAGCGGCCGGCGCTGCTTCAATGCGTCGACAAGATCATGGTGCTGAAGGACGGATCGGTCGCCATGTTCGGCGAAAGGATGGACGTGCTGAAGGCGCTTTCCGGCAATGGCCGCCAGGCCAACCAGTCCCCGCAGATCGAGGGTTGAGAACCGTCATGTTCAAAAAGAAAAACGCCATTGCCGAAATCAAACCCCAGGGCCAGCTCGAATGGTACAGCGAGGTGCCGCGCTCGATCCGCCTGCACAGTTCGATCGGTCTTGCCGTGCTGCTCGCCTCCTTCGGCGGTTTCGGATTCTGGGCCGGCACCGCACCGCTCTCCTCCGCCATCATCGCCCAGGGCAGTTTCGTCGCCACCGGCAACAACAAGGTGGTCCAGCATCTGGAAGGCGGCATCATCAAGGAAATGATGGTCAGCGAAGGAGACACGGTCAAGGAAGGCGACGTTCTGCTGACGCTGGACAAGACGACGGCGCTTGCCAACGAGCGCATGTTGCAGCTGCGGCGGCTTCGCCTCGAAACAATCGTGGTGCGCCTGCGCGCCGAGGCCCAGGGCGCAAAAAACTTCAAGGTGCCGGATATCGTCATGAAGGAAGCCGGCGATCCGGATATCAATTCCATCATCCAGAGCCAGAACATCGTGTTCCACAGCAAGCTCATCAAGCTTGAGGAACAGATGAACCTGATCGACAAGAATATCCGGTCGCTGGAGTTCCGCTATGCGGGCTATGACGGCCAAAAACAGTCCTTCGACCGGCAACTGGCGCTTTTGACACAGGAGCGCGATTCCAAGGAGCGGCTCGCCAAGGACGGCGTCATCCGCAAGACCGACATGCTGGCGCTGGAGCGCGCCATCGCCGACGCCATGGGCGACATCGCCCGGCTGAGCGGCGAAATGAACCAGAGCGAGGCGGAAATCGCCAAGTTCCGGCAGGAAGCGGTCATTGCCGTCAACGCCAACAAGCAGGCGGCGCTCGATGCGCTGGAAACCGCCGAATCCGATCTCGACAGCGTGCGCGAACAGGTGCGTGGCGCCGCCGAAGTGCTGGAGCGCACCGTCATCCGCTCTCCCGTCAACGGAACCGTGGTGCGCGCCTATTATCATACACCGGGCGGCGTCATCACCACCGGCAAGCCGATCATGGAAATCCTGCCCGCTCATGTGCCCCTTATTCTGGAGGCGCAGGTGCTCAGGACCTCCATCGACCAGCTGCATGAGGGCCAGACGGCCGCGATCCGCCTGTCGGCGCTCAACCGCCGCACCACACCGGTTCTGAACGGCAAGGTCTTTTACGTTTCCGCCGACAGCATCGAGGAAAATGCAGGCCTTCAGGTCAAGGACGTCTATATTGTGCGGGTGCAGATACCCGACGAGGAAATCGCCAAGGTTCACAATTTTCACCCCGTGCCCGGCATGCCGGCCGACGTGCTGATCCAGACTTCGGAGCGTACCTTCTTCGAATATCTGACCAAGCCCATCTCCGACAGCATGTCCCGTGCTTTCAAGGAAAGATGAAGAAATATCAGTAACCTACACTGTCTTTTCCGCAGCGGTCGGCATATAATATCCAAATATGTTTCGTCGGGGCGGGAGAAGCAGCATGGCGGCGATGTCGGATGTATTGCTGCTGGTCGGCAGGCTGAATTACGTGTGGACCAACACGGAAAGCCTGATGATCTATCTGATCGTCCATCTCCTGAAAGTGGAAAAGGAAGCGGCCATCGTCGTGTTCCTGACGCTCAACACCACGCGGGCGCGCATGGATCTGATCGAGCGCCTGGCGAAGCTTCCCTCCACCGATGCGAAGGACCGCAAGACCATCCTCTCCATCATGGCGCGACTGAAGAAGGAAGCGAAGACGCGCAACAAATATAATCACTGCATCTATTCCTTCGACGAAAAAGGCGAAATCGCCAGCACGCAACTCATGCGGCTGGTGGAGGATGACAGCCAGGTGCGCTATGGCAAGGTGGAGCGCATGGACGAGAAGGAAATCGGACAGCTCGAAAAATCGATCGCCGACATCGTCGAGGTCAGCAAGGACATGTGGAGTTTCATCCATGCCAGTCCGCATGTCTCTGCGGATTATCTTTAGAACCACCTCGTCTACGTCATTCCGGCCTTGAGCCGGAATTCAGCCGACGCGGCTCTCGCGCGGCGAAGACGGGTTCTTTCAGCCCAAGGACTTGGGCTGGCTGGATTCCGGCTCAAGGCCGGAATGGCGGAGAGAGAAACCGCCACGAACTCCAGTTAGGTGAACGCTGCCCTCCGCAGCCCTTGCCGGAAGGCACAGTTTACCGGCTGCGAAGTAAAGCAGGAACGAGCCGATCTGGTAGGGGAAGATGATGTCGATCTCCACGAAGGAACGCACGACAAACAGGGCGCAGATCGAAAACAGGATGACGCCCTGCGGATCGCTCTTGCGCATCAGCACCGAGCGCAGATGCCCGAGCAGCGTTCCGTAAAGCACCATGCCAAGCAGCAGCATGCCGACAAAGCCGTTTTCCACCACGGTTTCGATATAGGTATTATGGAAATGGAAGCCGCTGCGGCCGGTAATGAAGAAATCGTTCCACAGCCGTTCGGCATCGGGAAAACCCGCAACCCAGAACCCCTGATAACCGACGCCGAGGATCGGCGTCTGTTTCGCCGCCTCAATGCCCTGCTGCCAGAGGTAAGTTCGGCCAGTCAGCGTCGAATCCTTGCCGAAAATGCCGAGAATGGCGTCCAGCAGGCCGAATTGCAGGGATGCGACCGCCAGCAATGCGCCGAGACCACCGAGCACAAAAAACGTCATCTTTCGGTTCGCCGGCGAAAGCATGCCGATGGGGATGAAGCCGATGATGAGCGCGACCACCGCCGCCGTGGTAATAGTGGATGTGGCCGATTGGGACGCAAGGAGGCTATAGGCCGACAGGAGCCCGGTGACGCCGGCAATCGGCAACCAGATGCCCCTTTGCTTGAGCACCAGCGCCGATGCGGCGGCAAAAATGACGCCGAGCGAGGCATAAAAACCGAGCTGGTTCTTGGAAGAGAAAGCGCCGACGAAACTATAGGTGCCATCCAGCGCATCGAAGAGATAAATGCCAAATAGCAGCGAATAGAGCAGTACGACGGCGATGCCGATCAGCGCACCGCGCGTCAGCGTCCGGATGGAGATCACCCGCATGGCGATCAGCGCGCAGACGATATGCGTCATATACTGGATGGAAGCGCGCATGGTCACCGACGCCGCTTCCGACCAGAAGCTGGACAGAACCGTCAAGATGCCGAAGGCGAATATCCAGAGATAGCGCGGATAATTGCCGAGCACGCGCCGGTAATCGACCACCACCAGCGGCAGCCACATGCCATAATAGGCCAGAACCGAGATTTGCCCGAAACGCGACGAATAGGCGAAGACGAAGAATGACAGCGCAACCGCCGCCATTCCGTAAATCTCATTGCGTTCGGGATCGATCAGCGCCGATTTGGCGATCCGCATTGAAACCTCACTGCATCAGGATTTCAGACGAGACCTTGATGACATCGCCGGGCTGGAGCATGGCGTTTTCATCCACCTTCAGCTCCTTCGGCTTGCCGTTTTCCTCACGCACCACGACATAGCCGATCGTTGCGGACTTGCCCGACGGGTCGAAACGGATCGCTTCGGCCGATTGCGCCAGCGCTTCCGACATCAATTCGCGGCTGGTGGTCAGCTGCAGATTGAGCTTGTCCAGTTCCGCTTCCGTGTCCTGCAATTCCTTGGAGCGCTGCGCCACCCAGTCGTTACGCAGATTGATCTCGTCCTGGGTCGCCTTGTTGATATCCTGTTTGGCGCGCAGCGACTGCGTATCGATATCGAGCAGGTTGGATTCCACTTCCGCCGCGCGTTCTTCCGCGGAAATACGCCGTTGCGACAGCGCAAGCCCCTGCTCGTTCAGCCGGTTGACGCGGTCGCGGTCCTCGTTGGCAAGCTGGAGCTGACGATTCTGCGTTTCCGATTTCTTCTTCAGGGATTCGACTTCGCTCTGCAGAAGAGCATGCAGGTCGGTCAGCGCCTTGAGCTGCAGGGTGTAACGTTCGGTGCGCGATTTCATCAGCGCACTTTCGCTGGCCAGCAGCACGTCGATCTCGCCGATCTTTTCCATTTCAGGCGTCTTGGTGATGGTCGCGTCACCCTTGACCTCGGCGACCAGCCGCGCCTGGCGGGCGAGCAGCCTTGCGCGCTGGTTGTCGTAGACGGCGGCGTCACCGCGGGCATTGATGAAGTCACGGGCAAAACGCTGCCCGGCATCCGAGCGCCGCAGGCCGCCGGCAAGGCTGACCGCCTTCAGCACCGTGAGATTGGCGGCATAGGGATATTCGCCCGGCGTCTGCACGTCGCCGCTCAAGAAGATCGGCCGGAACTGCGCGATCTCGACGGAGGCCGAAGGCAGGTTGCGAAGGGCGAACTTGCTCTGAAGCTGGGCTCCAATCTCTTCGCTGACCTCCGATGGGGTCTTGCCCGCAACATCCAGCTGGCCGATGAAAGGCAGGGAAAGCGCCCCCGACGGACCGACGGAATAATCGCCGTTGATCACATCCCAGTTGCGGATGCTGCCATCTGCCGGCTGCCATTCGGCAACGCGGATACGCAGCTTGTCAGCGGTACCGAGCTTATATTGAGCGCCATCCGCAGCCATGGCGGAGAGCGGCGCGGCAAGGGCGACGGAAGCGGCAAATACGAAGGCCACAAACGGGCGGCGGGCGGCAGACAAGCCGTTCATCGGGAAACTCCCTGTTAGCGGATCGCCACATGGGCGATCCGGCCGTCGCGCAACTGGGCAAGGCCGGCTGCACAGCGCCGCGAAAAGCGGCCGGTATGATTAGCACCAATGACGCACCCAAAGACCGGACTTGGGATCCCGGTCGGGGTGCGTGTCGAAACGAAGATCGATAAAGCCGAACTCAATATCGGTTTTCAGTAGCTTCCGCGTGAAAGGCACACGGCGGGAATGGTCTTGACGATGATGAAGACATCCTGCCGCATCGACCAGTTCTGCACATAGTGCGTGTCGAAAGCGACGCGGGTCTTGTAGGATACGTCGTTGCGGCCGCTGATCTGCCAGAGGCCGGTCAGGCCAGGGCGGGTGCTGAGATAATAAGCGGCAGCGCTTTCATAATAGCTCAGTTCCTCATCCACGACCGGGCGTGGACCAACCACGCTCATTTCGCCGCGAATGATGTTGAGGAGCTGCGGCAGTTCGTCGAGCGAGAGCTTGCGCAGCACGGCGCCGACAGCAGTAACACGCGGATCGTTCTTGAGCTTGCGGGTGGCGCGCCATTCTTCGGCGGCTTCCGGATTGGCGGCAAGATATTGCCGCAGAATCTCATCGCCATTCATCGCCATCGTCCTGAATTTCAGGCAATGGAAATAGCGGCCATTATGTCCCACACGCCGGTGGCCATAAAAGATCGGGCCTGGATCAGACAATTTCACCAGCGCGGCGATCAACAGGAATATCGGGCTGAAGATGAGCAGCGCAAGCGCAGCCGATGTCATATCGAAACTGCGTTTTGCGATGCCCCCGATAGGGAAACTGACATCGAAGTCTTCGGAGCTGCTGAGTGTCTGTTCAGCCGATTGGGTCGCGGACTTCATAGAGAGAACTCCATTTATGTTTTGCGATTGGTCGGTGCCCGGAGGCGCGTCTTTCCGTCTAAAAGAGATAACAAGTCTGTGTTCGGAATTTGATGCTAATGGATTTTTTGTAAGGCACATTGGCCATAACCGTCTATGCGATTTCTTGCGCGAGCGGCCGATCAACGTCCGGGCAATATTAACGGTTGCATAAAAAAGCAACAAATGTGCCGAGGGCCATGTGTTGAGAGCATGGGTGCCGCCCCGGCATGTATTGGGTTTTGTGCCAGCGACAGTCTTTTCTTATGTGTTTCTTATGACTTGGCGAGATGAGACAGGAACGTTAAGAACAGCCACGTCTGTAACAGAATATAAAAATTTTTTGCATCGCAGCAAGATTGTGGCAATGCATATAAAATTTGACATATCCGTAGGGATTTTTTTGCCTGACATTGCCGGGCCGCCAAGAAAAAGCGATGGAAAAATTGCTAAAAGGGCGCAAACACGGCAAAAGAGTGGCGAGAAACTGCATTCTAGTCATGGCAGCCACGCAAAATTGCCGTAGCTGCCAGCCATTTTTTACCGAATTGCCCGGACTTGACCGCTCTAAGAGCGTTACGAGACGCAAAAACCGCTGGAATCAGAAGGTTGGCGGTGTGCAGGCGCTGATGACCTCACAGGGCACGGGACCGACGCAACGGAAACGATGCGGCCTGCGGCTTTCGAAATAATAGGCATCCCCCGGCCCGAGCACCCGCCTCTCTTCGTCGACCGTCACTTCCAGCCGTCCGGAGAGGATGATTCCTCCTTCCTCGCCATCGTGAACCAGCGGTACCTTACCGGTATCGGCACCCGGCTGGTAACATTCCTTGAGGATTTGCAGGCTGCGGCCGAAGACATTCTCACCCACCTGCCGGAAGGATATCGGCCCCTTGCCGATTTCAACCAGCTCATCCGCCCGGTAAAAAGCCTTGCGGCTTGTCTCCGGCTCGAAAGCGAAAAACTCGGCAAGGCCGATCGGTATGCCGTCGAGAATGCGTTTCAGCGCGCCGACGGAAGGGTTCGAGGTATTGGATTCGATCAGAGAAATCGTCGAATTGGTGACACCGGCACGCCTTGCCAGTTCCCGCTGGGAAATATTGTGGCGCAGCCGCAAATGGCGCAAACGCCCGCCTATATCCACCGACATGCCTGAGCCCCCGTTGCCCTTGTTCGAAATATCGAAAACATGAGTTAAGGCCTATAGCATTTTCAATGGCTTGGCCACAGAGAGAAAAGGGCTTGTTCAGTCGCGAAAATAGCATTCAATCACCGGCAACGAACAGGAGACCACCATGGACAACCCGAGCCGATCCAATTCCACCTCTCTCGACAGCTACTGGATGCCGTTTACCGCCAACCGGCAGTTCAAGGCCAATCCCCGCCTGCTGACGAGCGCCGAGGGCATGTATTACACCAGCAATGACGGTCGCCAGGTTCTCGACGGCACGGCTGGCCTTTGGTGCGTCAATGCCGGCCACGGCCGCCAGCAGATCGCGTCTGCCGTCAAGCACCAGCTTTCGACCATGGATTACGCGCCCTCCTTCCAGATGGGCCACCCGGTTGCCTTTGAATTCGCCGAGCGGCTGGCGGAGATTGCACCCGGCCCGGAAGGTGCAAAACTCGACCGTGTCTTCTATACGGGCTCCGGATCGGAATCGGTCGATACGGCGCTGAAGATCGCCATCGCCTATCAGCGCGCCATCGGCCAGGGCACCCGCAGCCGGTTGATCGGTCGTGAGCGCGGTTATCATGGCGTCGGTTTCGGCGGCATCTCCGTGGGCGGCCTCGTCAACAACCGTCGCGTTTTCCCGCAAATCCCCGCAGACCACCTGCGCCACACCCATGATCCGGCGAAGAACAGCTTCGTGAAGGGCCAGCCCGAGCACGGCGCCGAGCTTGCGGACGATCTGGAACGTCTGGTCGCCCTGCATGGCGCGGAAACCATCGCCGCCTGCATCGTCGAACCGGTCGCCGGCTCCACCGGCGTGCTGGTGCCGCCGAAGGGTTATCTGGAGCGCCTGCGCGCCATCTGCGACAAGCACGGCATCCTCTTGATCTTCGATGAGGTCATCACCGGTTTCGGCCGCATGGGCTCCACCTTCGCCACCAATTATTTCGGCGTTACGCCCGATATCGTCACCACCGCCAAGGGACTGACCAACGGCGCGATCCCGATGGGCGCGGTCTTCACCAGCCGCAAGGTGCACGATGCGCTGATGCATGGGCCGGAAAACCAGATCGAGCTGTTCCACGGCTATACCTATTCCGGCCACCCGGTCGCCTGCGCCGCCGGTATCGCGACGCTCGACATCTATCGCGATGAGGGCCTTTTCACCCGCGCGGCCGAATTGCAGGATGTCTGGCATGACGCCATCCATTCCCTGAAGGGCCTGCCGAATGTCATCGACATCCGCACCATCGGCTTCATCGCCGGCATCGAGCTGCAATCGCGCGACGGTGCTGCTGGCGCACGCGCCTATGATGTCTTCGTGGATTGCTTCGAGCGCGGCCTGCTTATTCGCGTTACCGGCGACATCATCGCCCTTTCGCCGCCGCTGATCGCCGAAAAATCCCATTTCGACGATATCGTCTCGATCCTCGGCGATGCGCTGAAGCGCGCGCAGTAAAGACCATGCAAACAAAAAGGCCGCGCCTGGAAGCGCGGCCTTTTTTTACCTTGTCAGTAGGCCTGCATCGGTTGCGAGAGGCCGTCGCCGATCACGCCGTTACCATATTGCGCCACGGGCACACCTTCCTGGCCAATCGGCACGCCCTGCTGTGCGGGGCCGAGCGCCGTCACCACGATCGGCGTGCCATCGGGCACACGGTTATAAAGGTCGATGATATCCTGGTTCAACAGGCGCACGCAGCCGGAGGATACCGACTTTCCGATGGTCCACCATTCCGGCGAGCCGTGCAGGCGGTAGATCGTGTCCTTGCCATCCTTGAAGATATAGAGCGCGCGCGCGCCGAGCGGGTTCTTGAGGCCCGGCTCCATGCCGCCGTTGCGGCTGCTATAGGGTTCGAGCTCCGGCTGGCGCGCGATCATCTCATCGGGCGGCGTCCAGCGCGGCCATTGCCGCTTGTACTGAATGACGCCGCGACCGGCCCATTCAAAGCCCGCGCGGCCGAGGCCGACGCCATAACGCATGGCCTGATTGTTCTCATAGGTGAGATAGAGGAAATGATTGGCGGTATCGACAACGATAACGCCGGGGCGTTCACCCGTCGGGTTCGCCACCATCTGCCGCAGGAACTGACGCGGAATCCGCTTGTAGGGGATTTCCGGCAGCGGGAACTGCTCGTCCGGCTTGGGGCCGTACATCAGGGCATACATCGGGTCGTCCGCGGGTGCTGCAGGCCGGGCGGCCTCACGCGCGGTTGTGTTGCAGCCCGCAAGGCCGGCAAGCGCCAGTCCACCTGCTCCAAGCAGGAAACCCCGCCGGGTCGTCGTCGTCTCGTTCAATTGAAAAACCTCATTTACGTCATCTCACGCCGGCAAAGGGATCTGCCAGCGCCGCCTCGGGGCGGCTGATAGGGTACTTCGTGCCGGAAACCTGCGATGCCATGGCCTTGGCGCCGTTCGATTTCAAAATGGCCCGGAAGCTCGGATGCATGCCGCCGTCTACATACGCGCTGAGCGGGCTGGAAGTTCCCTCACTCATCGCGGCGGCAAATTTTTGTTGCTCTTCGGCCAGTTTCGAAGCCACCAGCGGATCCTGCTGGTTGATGGCCGGCGGGCAGGCCGCCAGCGGATCGGCAGGTTCGCCTTCGGCAAATTCACTGTTGAAGACATAACGGCGACCGCAGACAGAAACCTTGGGCTGCCGGCGCGTCACTTCGAAATAGTCGTAGCCTTCCTTCAGCGTCTTCCAGAACGGCATATTGGGGTCGTCCCGATGCGCCACCATGTTCCTTGCGCTCATGCGGAAGGGGTAGGCCTGTACCTGAAAGCGGTCCTGCCCGCCCTGAAGCGCACGCGCGACGATGGCGTAAATCTCGCCCACCTGGGCATCGGTCATGGCGTAGCAGCCTGAAGAGGAGCAGGCGCCATGCACCATCAGCGCCTCACCGGTGTAACCGAGCGCCGATTCCAGCCGGTTGGGATAACCGAGATTGAAGGAGACGTAATATTGTGAGTTCGGGTTCAGCATGCCGGCCGAGACATGATAAAACCCTTCCGGCGCCTGCCGGTCGCCCGTCTTCATCTTGGGGCCGAGCTTTCCGGACCAGCGGCACATGGGATAGGCCTTGAGCAAGGCGTAATTTCCGCTCTTGTCGACCTTCCAGACCTCAAGCTCGCTTTCCTGCTTGAAAATGCGAACGAGGACAGGGCTTTCCGGGCGCATGCTCTTGGCCGACATCTGTGCCATCATCTTGGACGACAGTTTCGGCGGGTCTTTCTTGACGCTATCGAGCCCCATGGAAGTGCACGCGGCAAGGCCGCCACCGATCGCAACGATCGCAGCCATTCTTGCCCCTGCCCTTACCTTTTGCCGCAACCCCGCAACCGCGAAATCCAGCAATGCCTGCATGCCCATGGATTGTTCTGCCCGCCTGATTTGCCCGCCTTTCCGGCAGACGCTTAACTATCGAAGGTGGCCACAACACGGCAACCTCGCCCATGGACAAAGTCTCGTGAACAGACGTTACCCATTCGTTAATCATAAGGACACAAGCCCGTGATGGTGTGGGCAGTGACAGTACCGGCCGCGATTATCGAAGCAGCCCCTGACCGCCATCGATCCATACCGGCGTGCCGGTAATGTGGCGGGACGCATCCGACGCCAGGAAACCGATCAGCGCAGCGACATCGTCGCTGGTTCCGGCCACGCCGCCGGTTACCGGAATATCCCCAGCCGGAAAACGAACTGGAACCTCCGTTTTTTCCCGCCCGCGTATATCGGTATTTTCATCGATTGCCGTTTCGATTTCGCCCGGACACACCGCATTGACGCGAATACGGTGACGCCCCAGCTCCAGCGCCAGTTGTTGCGCCATGGCGAGTTGCCCGGCCTTCGTCACGGAATAGGCCGTAGCACCGGGCGATGTGAAGGTGCGGGTGCCATTGATCGACGAAACGATGACGATGGACCCGCCGCCGGCCGCTTTGAGATGCGGCACGCTGGCATGGACGGTGAGATAGGTGCCGCGCAGGTTGATGCGGATCGTATCGTCCCATTCGGACGGTTTCAGCTCATCGACGGGCGCCCAGACGCCGTTGACGCCGGCATTGGCCACCACGACATCAAGCCGGCCGAAATCCTCAACCAGCGCTGCGACCGCGTGACGCATGGCCGCTTCATCCGACACATCGGCCACAAGCACCTTCGAAGAACCGGATGCAGCGCCGATTTCCCGGGCGACATCGTTCAATTCCGATTCGGTGCGGCCCAACAGGCCGACCGAGAAACCCTGCGCCGACAGATGAAGGGCGGCGGCGCGCCCAATGCCGGAGCCAGCGCCGGTTACCAGAGCGACTTTGCGAACAACCAATGTCACCGCCCCCCTTTTCGGGAAGCAATGGACGTGACCGTCGCCGAGACGGGATCACTTGCCGGAAAGCTGTCCTCCAGCCCCTCTTCCAACTCCTCCTCCAGAATGTCGCGATCCTTCGATGTGCGGGCGCTCGCCTGTCCGTGCGGAGCTTCATCCTGCGCCGTACCTAGAGCGGAAAATTGCGAAGGCGCATCCGCACCATGGCGCGTTCCGAACGCGGTCAGTTGCACCATTACCGCGCTCGCCCGCTTGATGGCCTCGGCATCGTCGATCCCTTCAAGACCGTCGGCGAGGCGAACCGAGACCTGATCGCCGTCGTTGCCGACGAACTCGACGGAGATAACCCCGTTATTGCGTTTTACATAGGTCGTCGAAAGTTGCATGACATGCCCTCCGGCTTGGAAAGCACCGGTACGAATCCGATGCTGGAAAACGGTTAGAACCTGAATTCACAACGACGGCAGAGCGGAAGGGTTCCAGATGGATCAGGCCTTTGGCCCGGAAATGCAGGAGGGTTTCTTCCTGCGCGATGCGCTGGATGTGGCCCGCGCCCTCATCGGCGCGGAGTTCCGCATCGGCAATACCGGCGGCATCATCGTGGAGACCGAAGCCTATCATCCGGACGACCCGGCATCCCACAGTTTCAACGGGGAGACCCCGCGCAACAGGGCAATGTTCGGCCCGGCCGGCCGTCTTTATGTCTACCGGTCCTATGGTATTCACTGGTGCGCCAACTTTGTCTGCGCCCCGGGTTCCGCCGTGCTTCTGCGCGCCATCGAACCCCTGACCGGCATAGACATGATGAAACTGCGACGGGGAACTGACAAGCCGAAACTTCTCTGCTCCGGTCCGGGCAGGCTCTGTCAGGCGCTCGCGATTACAGGGGAGATGGACGGCGCGCCGTTGAACGCAGCGCCGTTTTTCCTGCGGTTGCCGAAAGAAGCCGCCGCCGTCACCAGCGGCAGACGAATCGGCATCAGCCGCGCGACGGAATATCCGTGGCGCTTCGGGCTCAAGGGCTCGGCTTTCGTCAGCAAGAAATTCGAGAACGGATAGGCGTGAAAGACGAGAGCACCTTTGGCGGCCCGTCATTTTCGTCGGGGTTGGGTGTCGGCGCCTCGTCCGGCAACCGGTCAGGTTCCGGCTCTTCCACCGGCGGAATATCCGGCTGCGGCGGCACGGGCATCGGCGGTTCGGGATAGGGTTCGGCGGGAACGGCTGGCATCGCGGCCTCCTGATAAACACGCTTTGCCACGATGGGCACAAGCTGCGTTTTTATCTCGTGGGACAGCGCCTTTGCGCTGCCGCCAATCAGGCGGCGCAACACCCAATTCGCCCATCGGTCAAATGCCGGTCAGGTCCCTTCGGTCCGGTTGCGCCGCCCTGCGGGTCGTACAGGGAAAACGCGGGCACGGCCTGTCCGTTCCGTTTTTAAGGAAGGTTTTTGCGATGGCTCAGGCGAAACCGAGCGCGCTGCGGGAAATATCGCGATTTTCGCAATAGTCGCGGGAATGGGCCTCGTGACCATGCTCACGAGCGGTCGAACGGTTCAGTTCCGGGCTCGGAACGTTGAGCAGCGCATCGGCATAGGTGCCGGTCGCCTCGACGTCATCGATCACAGTCTGCTGTTGCGGTTTTAAAAATTCAAACATCCGTCCACCTCCTTCGACACGTCCCCTCAACGCGCCGGCCCGGGTCCTGTTCCATAACGCCCGTGACTGTTCCGATTATACATGAGACGGCGCGGACGTATAGATGACGAAAGGCGAACGTTATCAACTGACGTTCACAAAATGGAGTGGAATCAGTGAGCTATGGCGACAAGTTCAGGCAGGGCCGACCGATTCCCGCAAGATCAGTTCGACCGGCCACAATTCCTGAACCTCGCGAACGGGACGGCCGCCGATGATTTGCAAAAGCAGGTCCGTCACCCGCATGCCCGCCATGCGCATGGGCGAGCGGGTGGTGGAAAGCGGCGGCATCATGCTTTCCGGCGTAAGGTAAGGAAACACGTCGTCATGGGCGATGACGGAGACATCCCTGCCGATCGTCAGCCCCATCTGCGTCGCGGCGCGATAGACACCCTGCGCCGTCATCATTGCACCCGCCACAAAGGCCGTTGGGCGCGGCGTCTGTTCCAGCAGCGAGCGGGCGAAGCGAAAGGCCGTCTCTTCGCTGAAGTGCTCATTCATCATGAAACGCGGATCCGGCGTAATGCCGTGCGTCGCCAGCGCCTCGCGAAAACCCTGCTCGCGGTCCTGCACGAAGGTGCGGCCAACCGGACCATTGATAAGGGCGATGCGCCTGTGTCCGCGCTCCAGAAAATGGATCGTCGGACGATAGGTGACATCGTGATTGTCGATATCGAGCCAGGCATGTTCGAAAGGCGTCTTTGAGCGACCATGCACGATGAAGGGCACGCCCAATCGGTTGAGCAGTGCGATGCGCTCATCTTCCGGGCGGGGTGAATGCACGATGATGCCATCCACCCGGCCGCTCGACGCCAGCCGGCTGAAAATCGCCAGTTCCTCATCGAGATTATTGTCGACGGTAACGCTGACGAGAATGTCGGTCTCTTCCCGTTCCAGCCGGGTCGCCATGCCGCCCATGAATTCGGAAAAGAAGTGCCCGCCGCCCGAACGGCCCATGACGACGCCGATGGCGCCCGCCCTGCCCGTCGCCAGCCTGACGGCATTGGCATTCGGCCGGTAGCCGTATTTCAGCGCAGCCTCCATTACCCGCTGGCGCGTTTCCTCGCGCACCTCGGGGTAGCCGCCCAGCGCCCGGCTGACGGTGGTGGGCGAGAGCCCGACTTTCTCTGCGAATTCCTTGAGCTTCATAATTTTTTGCCAATTTGCCCCTGCATGCGTCGCCGCCGCGGATTTTTCAAGCCGACAAAAATTGAAAACGATTTCAATTTTCCTCCACCTGAAACCTTACAGTTGATCATTCCCAAAGGCAAACGCCGAAAAATTGCAGGCGAAAACAGCCGATTTCCGGGGGATTAGAAAGAGTATTGACAGATTGCTCGGCTTTTGAGAGCCTCGCGTCAGTCAAAAGCGCTTTCAATTTTGAGGACAATCGGAAGCGTCAACGGAGGAGTTTGACAATGAATATTTCCATGAAGACTTTGTTCCTGTGCGGAGCGGCGTTTTCCGCCGCCGTTTCGGCTGAGGCGGCCGAGCTTTCCATCGCCGCCAATTCGACCGGCAAGAACGTCGCGTTCTTCCGCGAACGGATCGCCGCTTTCGAGAAAGAGACCGGTCACAAGGTCAATCTCGTCACCATGCCGTCATCGTCCAGCGAACAGTTCAGCCAGTACCGGCTGTGGCTTGCCGCCGGCAACAAGGATGTCGACGTCTACCAGACGGACGTGATCTGGGCGCCGCAACTGGCCGACCAGTTCGTGGATCTGACCGCAGCGACAAAGGATGTCATCGGCGATCATTTCCCTTCCATCGTCGCCTCGCAGACGGTTGACGGCAAGCTCGTTGCCATGCCGATGTTCACCGACGCGCCGGCGCTTTTCTACCGCAAGGACCTTCTGGAAAAATATGGCAAGCAGCCGCCGAAGACCTGGAAGGAACTGAGCGAGACCGCCAAGGAAATCCAGGACAAGGAGCGCGAAGGCGGACAGAAGGACCTCTGGGGCTTCGTTTTCCAGGGCAGCGCCTATGAGGGCCTGACCTGCAACGCGCTGGAATGGATCGCTTCCGCCGGCGGCGGCCATATTGTCGAGACCAACGGCGATATCTCCGTCAACAATGAGAAGGCCGCAGCCGCCATCGAAACCGCCAAGGGCTGGGTCGGCACCATCGCGCCGCAGGGCGTACTCGCTTATAAGGAAGAGGAAGCGCGCGGCGTCTGGCAAACCGGCAATTCCGTCTTCATGCGCAACTGGCCTTATGCATATGCACTGGGTAATGGCGACGACAGCGCCATCAAGGGCAAGTTCGGCGTCACCCCGCTGCCAGCTGGCGCGGAAGGCGAAGCCCCTGCTTCGACACTCGGCGGCTGGAACCTCGCCGTTTCGAAATATTCCGACGATCAGGAAGCGGCCATTCAGCTCGTGAAATTCCTGGCGTCGAAAGACACCCAGAAGCTGCGCGCGATCCAGCTCTCCAACATGCCGACGATCGCATCCCTCTACGACGACAAGGATGTCGCCGCCGCGCAGCCCTTCATGCCGACATGGAAGCCGATCTTCCAGACCGCCGTTCCCCGTCCTTCCGCCTCGGCGAAGGTGAAGTATAACGAGGTTTCCGCCAAGTTCTGGGGCGCCGTGCACAACACGCTCTCCGGCAACGGCACGGCGGCTGAAAATCTCGAACTTCTCGAGGTTGAACTGACCGATCTCAAAGGCAACGGCTGGTAATCCGGCCCGCGCGGGAGGCGGTCTCGCCTGATCGTCTCCCGCGCCCCAACCGCGAGATATCCCCATGAACGACATTGCCCTTCAAAGACCGGTCGCGGCATCCGGCACCGGCTCCGACCTGCAGTCGGAACGACTGAAATCCGCCTGGCTGTTTCTTGCCCCCACATTTCTGGTGCTGGCGCTGGTGGCGGGCTGGCCGCTGGTGCGCACCGTGTGGTTCAGCCTCACCGACGCCTCGCTCACCAATCTCGACGGGGCGCAGTTCGTCGGCCTCAAGAACTACCTCACCTGGATCACGCTCAGCAGCGGCCGCACCATCTATCGCGGCCTGCTTGCCGATCCCGCATGGTGGGGCGCAGTTCTCAACACGCTCAAATTCACCATCCTTTCCGTCAGCTTCGAAACCGTGCTCGGCCTCATCGTCGCGCTGGTGCTGAATGCCGAATTCAAGGGACGTGGCCTCGTGCGCGCCGCGATCCTCGTGCCCTGGGCCATTCCCACCATCGTTTCGGCGCAGATGTGGGCATGGATGCTGAATGACCAGTTCGGCATATTGAACGACCTGTTCCTCAATCTCGGGCTGATCTCCAGCAAGATTGCCTGGACGGCCAATCCCGAGACCGCGATGATCGCCGTGCTGATCGTCGATATCTGGAAGACAACGCCCTTCATGGCGCTGCTCATTCTCGCCGGCCTGCAAATGGTGCCGAAGGACATGTATGAGGCGGCAAAGGTGGACGGCATTCATCCCGTCAAGGTGTTCTTCCGCGTCACTTTGCCGATGATCCGCCCGGCCCTCATGGTCGCCGTCATCTTTCGCATGCTGGATGCGATGCGCGTCTTCGATCTCATCTATATCCTGACGCCCAACAACGCCCAGACCCGCACCATGTCGGTGCTGGCGCGTGAGAACCTGTTCGATTTCGACAAGTTCTCCTACGGTGCTGCAGCCTCCACCATGCTGTTCCTCATCATCGCCTCGATCACCGTCATCTACATGTGGCTCGGGCGCGTCAACACCGATGGAGCCGCGCGATGACCCTGCCAAGCATCCTGAAAACCACCGCTTTTTATGCGCTGGTCGCCATCATCATGGTGATTTCGGTATTCCCGTTTTATTATGCGATCCTGACGAGCCTGAAATCCGGCTCGGCGCTGTTCCAGGTCAATTATTGGCCGCGTGATTTCTCGCTGACCAATTACAGCTTCGTCATCGGCAACGGCACATTCCTGCGCAATCTCGGCAACTCGCTGTTCGTTGCATCTTCGGTCGTCATATTGTCGCTGTTCCTTGCGGTAACGGCGTCCTATGCCCTGGCCCGCGTCCGCTTCCGGGGTCGCGCGCTGCTTCTGCTCACCATCCTGTCGGTTTCGATGTTCCCGCAGATCGCCGTTCTCGCCGGCCTGTTCGAACTGATCCGCTGGGCGGGCATCTTCAACACGCCGCTGGCGCTGATCTTTTCCTACATGATCTTTACCCTGCCCTTCACGGTCTGGGTACTGACAACCTTCATGCGCGACCTGCCGATCGAGATCGAGGAAGCGGCTATCGTCGATGGTGCAACGCCGTGGGTCATCATCACCCAGGTCTTCATGCCGCTGATGTGGCCCGCACTCGTCACGACAGGGCTTCTCGCCTTCATCGCGGCGTGGAACGAATTCCTCTTCGCACTTACCTTCACCTCATCGAACGAGCAGCGCACGGTGCCTGTCGCCATCGCGCTCCTGTCGGGCGGCTCGCAGTTCGAAATCCCCTGGGGAACGATCATGGCCGCGTCCGTCATCGTCACCGCACCCCTCGTCGTCCTCGTTCTGATCTTCCAGCGACGCATCATTTCCGGCCTCACCGCCGGCGGCGTCAAAGGCTAGGAGAAACCAAATGACCACCATTCAACTGCGCGATCTTCGCAAATCCTTCGGCGCCTTCGATGTCATCAAGGGCATCGACATGGACATCCGCTCCGGCGAATTCATGGTCTTCGTCGGCCCCTCCGGCTGCGGCAAGTCCACGCTTTTGCGCCTCATCTGCGGGCTGGAGGAAATTTCCAGTGGCACGCTTTCCTTCGACAGCGAGACGGTGAACCGCCTGCCGCCCGCCAAGCGTGGCGTCGCCATGGTCTTCCAGTCCTATGCGCTTTATCCGCATATGACCGTGTTCGAAAACATGGCCTTCGGCATGAAACTGTCAGGTGCCGACAAGGAACAGCGCAGGAAGCGCGTCGAAGCCGCCGCCGAGATGCTGCAGCTCACGCCCTATCTGGAACGTCTGCCGAAGCAGCTTTCCGGCGGCCAGCGCCAGCGTGTCGCCATCGGCCGCGCCATCGTGCGCGATCCCAAGGTCTTCCTCTTCGACGAACCCCTGTCCAATCTCGATGCGGCATTGCGCGTCGCCACGCGTCTCGAAATCGCCAAGCTGCATCGCTCGATGCATGACACGACGATGATCTACGTCACCCACGACCAGGTGGAGGCGATGACACTCGCCGACCGTATCTGCGTCTTGCGTGACGGCCGTGTCGAGCAGATCGGCACGCCGCTGGAGCTTTACGAAAGCCCGGTCAACACCTTCGTCGCCGGCTTCATCGGCTCGCCGAAGATGAACTTCCTCACCGGTAAATATGCGGAGGCCGAAGGGGCGAAAACCATCGGCATCCGCCCCGAACACATCGCCATCGCCACCGATGGCAGCGGCTGGAGCGGCGAGATCGTGCATTCGGAAATGCTGGGATCGGACAGCTATATCTATGTCGAGATCGGCGCGGGTGAACCCGTCGTCGTTCGTGAAGAGGGCGTGACCGGCCGCACGGCCGGTGAACGCATCGCCATCGCGCCGGATGCAACGCAGATACATCGTTTCGACGCCGAGGGCCGGGCGCTTGCCCGCAACCCTGCCCGGGGTGCCGCCTGAACATTCAACTTTCGCCGGGCTCACCCAAGGTCCCGGCTTTCACCGAGGAGCATGACAATGACCATCAACACCGTTGTATGGGGCGAAAATATCCACGAACACATCAATGAGACGGTGCGTTCGATCTATCCGAACGGCATGCACAACACCATTGCCGACGCGCTGAACCAGAATCCTGAGATCAACGCCACCACCGCCACGCTGCAGGAGCCGGAACACGGGCTTTCGCAGGAGCGCCTCGACAAGACCGACGTTCTCGTCTGGTGGGGCCACAAGGACCATGGTGCGGTTCAGGATGAAATCGTCGAGCGTGTCGCCAAGCGCGTCTGGGAAGGCATGGGCCTTATCGTCCTGCATTCCGGCCACTTCTCCAAGCCGTTCAAGCGCCTGATGGGCACGCCCTGCGCGCTGAAATGGCGTGAGGCGGGCGAACGCGAGCGCCTGTGGACCATCAATCCGCGCCACCCGATCGCCGCCGGCCTGCCGGAACATTTCGAGCTGGAAAACGAGGAAATGTATGGTGAGCAGTTTTCCGTGCCGGAGCCGCTGGAAACCGTCTTCATCTCCTGGTTCCAGGGCGGCGAGGTCTTCCGTTCCGGTCTCACCTGGCGCCGTGGTGCAGGCAATATCTTCTATTTCCGCCCCGGCCACGAGACCTATCCGACCTATCACGACGCCAATGTCCAGAAGGTCATCAGCAACTCGGTGAAATGGGCCTATAATCCCGTTGGCGCACTGAAAAGCATTCACGACGCCCCCAATGTTCCCGTCGACAAGGCTCTGGAGCCTATCGAAGAACGCGGCCCCAAGCTGCACAAAGCTGGCGAAGCAGGTTACAGGTAAATAGCCATGAGACTTCTCATTCTCGGAACCGGCGGCATGGCCAACAACCATGCCACATATTTCTCTGAAATCCCCGGCGTCGAACTCGTCGCGGCGGTGGATGTGGACGATGTGGTGGTGCGGGGCTTTGCGCTGCGCCACAACATTCCGCTCTCCTTCACCTCGCTGGATGACGCGATTGCCTGGGGTGAATTCGATGCGGCGGCCAATGTCACGCCGGATGCGATCCACCATCCCACCAGCCTGAAGCTGCTTGCGGCCGGCAAGCACGTCTTCTGCGAAAAGCCGCTGGCGGAAAACTACGCCAAAGCCGCCGAAATGGCCGATGCCGCCGAAAAGGCCGGCCTCGTCGCCATGGTCAACCTCACCTATCGCAATGTCGCACCCTTGCAGGCGGCGCGCGAGATGGTGCTGGCAGGCGAGATCGGCAAGGTGCGGCATCTCGAAGCCTCCTATCTCCAGAGCTGGCTCGTTTCCAAGGCCTGGGGCGACTGGATGACGGAGAGCAAGTGGCTGTGGCGGCTCTCCACCAAGCATGGTTCGAACGGTGTGCTGGGCGATGTCGGCATCCACATTCTCGATTTCGCCTCCTATGGCGCGGGCAGCGATGTGGAGCGCATCTTCACGCGGCTGAAGACCTTCGACAAATATGAAGGCAATAAAATTGGCGTCTACGACCTCGATGCCAATGACAGCTTCACCATGACCGCCGAGCTTGAAAACGGCGCCATGGGCGTCATCCATGCCAGCCGCTGGGCGACGGGGCATCTGAACGAACTTCGCCTGCGCATCCATGGCGACAAGGGCGCATTGGAAGTGATCCACACGCCGGATTATTCCAGCCTGCGCGCCTGCATCGGCGAGGATGTGGAAAAGGCGATCTGGAAGACCATCGATGTCGACCCGGTGCCGACGAATTACGAAAAATTCGCCAGATCCGTCATGGAAGGCGGCCCCGCCGATCCGGATTTCCGTCATGCGGCCAATCTGCAGAAGGTGCTCGATCTATCGATCATTGCGGATCGGGAACGGCGCGAGCTGGCCGTTTCGGCCTGATGTGAAAGACAATATGCGGCACGACGTTGCCGCGTATTCTTCTCCCCGAGGGGGAGAAGGTGGCCCGAAGGGTCGGATGAGGGGGCAAGCTCTCCGAATATCGCTGACGTTGCCCCCTCATCCCGCTGCCGCGACCTTCTCCCCGGCGGGGAGAAGAAGCAAGTGGCACCCGCTCGCTCAATCCGCTATGCGCTTTCTCAAAGACGTGGACTACGACGTGGAATTTTAATCCTTCCGCACAATCTACACCCCCCGCTTATTCCCCCACAACAGCACATGCAGCTGCGGCAGCACCCGGGCGGAAAACCAGCGATCTTCGCTCACCTTCTCCACCAGCCACAACATCCGGTCCATCACCCCATCGATATCCACACGTGCATCGTCGTCATCGGGCGGCGGCGGGGTATGGTTGCCGGTCTGGAGATAGACCGGCAGATGCGGGAAACGCGCGGATGCCGCCTTGGCATAGGCATAATCCGCATCGTCGAACACCACGATCTTCAGCGCCACCTGCGGTCCGTCGCCGGCGGCGGCAAGACAATCTTCGAAGGCCCGCCAGTCCGTTTCCATGCCGCTCGATGGCGGCTTGGGGCTCAGCACCAGATGGTCGAGAGCAGCAAACCAGTCTTTGGCGATGCTGCCCTGCGTTTCCAGCGCGAAGCGATACCCCTCGCCCTGCCCCTTCGCGATCAAGGCCCCGAGCGGCTGGATGGCCGGGTTGCCGCCTGAAAGCGAGACCGTCAGCGGCACGCCGCCGGAAAGCCGCCGCACCTCCTGCCAGATCGCCTCGACCGGCATCGGCTTCCACGTGTCGCGGTACTCGCTGTCAACGGCATGCAGCGTATCGCACCAGGAGCAGCGGTAATCGCAGCCGCCAGTGCGCACGAAAACGGTCGGCAGACCGATCAGCACGCCTTCGCCCTGAATGGTCGGACCGAAGATTTCGCTGATGCGGATCGTGGTTTCCTTCGCTGCAATCTTGTGTGCAGCCGCCGTCATGGCCGGTATTCCGCCCAGGTCTTGGCGGTTTCGCTGACGCGCACGGCGCTCGTTTCCGGCAGGCGATCCTTGCACCAGTCATAAAAATGCTTCGCCAGGCATTCCGCCGTCACCCGGTCATGGCCGAGAACGTCGTTCAGGTGGCGGTGGTCGAAATGATCGTCGATATAGCGCTTCAGCGGTGCAAGTTCGTGATAGTCGCGCACGAAACCGTGCTCGTTCAGCGCTTCGCCTGCCAGCTCGATCTCAACAATGTAATTATGCCCGTGGAGGCGATTGCACTGATGATCCGACGGCAGGCTTTTCAGCTGGTGCGAGGCGGAGAAGTGAAATTCCTTGGTGATGCGGAACATCAGCTCACCTCCTGCGCCGCATAGGCATGGGTGGCCGCCACCCAGAAATCCGGATCCTCATAGTCGGTCGGGTCGGTGACACCGGCCAGATGAAAGGCCTCGCGCCGTTCCACGCAGGTGCCGCAGCGGCCGCAATGGCGCAAGCCGCCCTTGTAACAGGACCATGTTTCGCCAAACGGCGTGCCGTATTTCGCACCATCGGTCACAATCGCCGCCTTGGAAACGGTGACATAGGGCGCGAAAAGCTTGACGTCGGCATAACCTTCAAGCGCATGCGCCTGCATGGCGTTGAAACTGTCGATGAAGCCCGGCCGGCAATCGGGGTAGATGAAGTGATCGCCGCCATGCACGGCAATCGCCACAGCATCCGCCTGCTGCGCGGCAGCCAGCCCGAAAGCGATGGTGAGCATGATGGCGTTGCGGTTCGGCACCACGGTGGAGCGCATGGTCTCCTCCGCATAGTGCCCATCCGGCACCTCCACGTCATCGGTCAGCGCCGAACCGGTGAGATGGGCGCCGATGGTTCTGATATCGATGACATGATGCGGCACGCCGAGACGCCTTGCGCAATCGGCCGCGTATTCCAGTTCCTTCCTGTGGCGCTGGCCATAATCGAAGGAGACGAGAGCGAGAAGTTCGTGTTCCGCCGCGATTTTATGCGCAAGCGAAACGGAGTCCAATCCGCCGGAGCAGATGACGATGGTTTTCATAATTTGGGATCCCTTGTTTTGACCGGGTGGGCTGCGACCGGATTACGGGGAGCGGCTTTAAACCAAACCGACGGGCTTGTGAAGGGCCTTGCGGAAATCGCGCAAAGCCGCGCCATCACGAAAATGCCCCGCGGCAGCAACAAGACGAAACAATCGGGACATATGCGGGAAACCGGCACGATCTAGAACGATGCGAAATCTGCTGTTCTTGAAGGGTCTTGCCAATGGTGGCGGCTGATACATTTCTGTTTTCGCTGAGCAACCTCAGCTCTCTCTGCACCGGCCTGCTGATGGCGATGGCAGGCATGCTTTATGTCACGCTCACCATTCGCGGGCTGGTTGCCGCCGTTCGCCATGGATAAGGCTCTCGACACCAAACGCCACCGGTTCAGGCGCAATCTCACCACAGCGCTCGTTGTCGCCTCCGCGGCGCTCGTCGCGGCCGTTGGCATAGCCCCTTTCGTGTTCCTGATCTGGATGGTCAGGACCGTTGCGCGCTGGCTGGGTCTTTTTATCGGCCTATGAAAATCTGATGAACACGCGACGCTCGCCACTAAATGGCTGAGCGGAAAAGGCCCGGCGAACTGGCAGTGCGCCGGGCCTTTTTTCGTTGGCTTTGGGCTCAGCGCAGCAGCGCCTGCGCCTCCTCGATACCGAGTGCTGCCGGCTGGGTGCAGGTCGTCGTCATTTCGATGAAACGGCCCTCCTCCCCAGACTTCAGGATCGAGGTCATCACATCGATACCGTGCAGGGAGCGATCCAGCGAGCAACGGGCATCACGCCCTTCCAGAATAGCGATTGCCATATCGGCAAGGCCCGCCGTACGGTAATTGGCGCGCGGGCCGTTGGGGCTTTCCTGATTGGCGATGCCGAAAGGATGCGCCCAGTCTTCCAGCGGCTGGATATTCTTGTCCCGTCCGCTCGCTTCCACCACACCGCCGAAGAAGTTCGGGTCCGGCACGTAGATCGAGCCTTCCGTGCCATAGAGCTCCATATTGGCGTGGCGATGCGACCAGACATCCCAGCTCGCCGAAAGCGTGATCGTCGCGCCGTTCACGAATTCCAGCAGGGCATGGATATTCGTCGGTGTTTCGACCGGGATGATTTCGCCGTTCAGCGGCTGGCTGGTCACCGTACGGGTGGGGTTCGCCATGCTGGTCAGCGCACCGACGCGCTTCACCGGTCCGATGAGGTTGATGAGATTAGCGACGTAATAGGGACCGAGATCGAGGATCGGCCCGCCGCCCTTCAGGAAGAAGAAGCCCGGGTTCGGGTGCCACATCTCCATGCCGGGGCTCATCACATGGCAGGTGCCGGAGGTGATGCGCCCGACCTTGCCGTCATCGATATATTGCCGGGCAAGCTGATGCGCGCCGCCGAGGAAGGTATCCGGCGCGCAGCCGACGGAGAGGTTCTTCTCGCGGGCGATGCGCCGCAGCTCCTCGCCTTCCTCCAGCGAAAGCACCAGCGGCTTTTCCGAATAGACGTGCTTGCCCGCCTCGAGGGCGGCTTTCGACACCGGAAAATGCGCGGCGGGAATGGTGAGGTTCACCACCACGTCGATATCCTTGTTGGCGAGCAGCTCCTCGATGGACTGCGCGACAACACCGAATTCTTCCGCCCTCAGCTCCGCCGCATTGCGGTTGAGGTCGGCGCAGGCAAGCACCTTGATGCCCTTGAAGAGCGGTGCCAGCGAGAAATAAGCAGACGAGATATTGCCGCATCCGATGATGCCGACGCCAAGATCCCTGGCCATGATGCAAACTCCGAAAATTGAAACTTAGTAGGTTTTGAAAGATGCGATCGAGCGGGTGATCAGCCGGTCGATATCCTTCGGGTTGTCGTGCTCGACCACAAAATGTTTCGTGACGGATTTAGCCTTCAGCGCCGCGACGAGGCCCTTCCAGTCCACGGTCCCATGGCCGACATCGGCCCAGCCATCCTCATCCGCATTCTCGCCTGCTGGTGCGATGTCCTTCACATGTACCGCAGTAATGCGTTTGCCATAGCTTTCGATCCAGGCGAGCGGATCGGCATTGCCTCTGATGATCCAGGCAATATCCGCCTCCCATTTCAAATCCGGGCCGCCGGCAAAAATCTGCTCCTGTGGGGTGGAACCGTCGGCAAGCGTCTTGAACTCGAAATCGTGGTTATGCCAGCCGAAGGTCAGCCCGGCATCGACGAAAGGCTTGCCAGCCTCCTGCAGGCGCTTGCCGAAAGCGAACCAGCCCGCGGCATCTGTCGGGCGCTGGTCAGGCATCAGATAAGGGCAATAGATCGCCTCCACGCCCAGAACTTTCGCGATGTTCAGCGCCTTTTTCGGATCGCCTTCCAGAAGGTCGAGGCCGAAATGACCGGTCGGCATGGCAAGGCCGTTGGCGTCGAGTTCGGCGCGCAGGCCTTTCAAACCGGCGTCATCCAGCGAAGCGTACATCGCGCCATAACCTTCGACATGTTTATAACCCGCCGCCGAAAGCTTCTTCAGAATGTTGGAAAAAGGCTGGAAATTACGGGCGCTGTAAAGCTGGAAACCGAGTTCTGTCATTGTCTCCTCCATAGAGATCTGGGTCTTGGGATTGTGTGTGGGGGTAAATCGAAGCTGTTCTAGAGCCGGTCCTCGCTTTGCGCGTCGAACAGTGAGGCCATGGTCATGTCGAGGCCGAGGCGCACCTTGGTGCCGGGTGAAAACCGCCTGTGGCCGCCGACACGCACGGACATGGTATGCCCGGCATGTTTCAGCCAGATCAGATTGTCCGCACCCATCGGTTCCTCGATATCGACAATCGCCTCATGCACTTCGCCGCCAACGATATCGGCATCGACGCGCACATGTTCGGGGCGCACGCCCAGCACCACGGCACGGCCCGCGGCGAGCGGCGTTTCCGCATGATAGCCATCCAGCGCGAAAGTCACGCCATTGGTGGTGAAAACCACCTTGCCGTCTTTTTCGATCAACTCGCCGCGCAGGAAATTCATCGAGGGCGAGCCGATGAAACCGGCAACGAAGAGGTTTCGCGGCTTGTTGTAGATGGTGACGGGATCGGCCAGCTGCTGGATGACACCGCTTTTCATGATGGCGATGCGGTCCGCCAGCGTCAGCGCCTCGATCTGGTCATGCGTCACATAGATCATGGTGTTCTTCAGCGACTGGTGCAGCCGCTTGATTTCGACGCGCAGTTCCGAGCGCAGCTTGGCATCGAGGTTGGAGAGCGGCTCGTCGAACAGGAACACATCCACATCCCGCACCAGCGCCCGGCCGATGGCCACACGCTGGCGCTGGCCGCCAGAAAGCTCGGCGGGCTTGCGTTTCAGCAGCGGCTCGATCTGGAGTATGCCAGCCGCTCTTTTCACACGCCGGTCGATCTCCTCTTTCGGCACTTTAGCGACCTGAAGGCCGAAGGACAGGTTCTTCTCAACGGTCATCTGCGGATAAAGCGCATAGGACTGGAACACCATGCCGATGCCGCGATCCTTCGGCTCCTCCCAGGTGACGTTGCGGTCCTTGATGAAGATTTGCCCGTCGGTCGGCTCCAGAAGACCCGCGATGCAATTGAGAAGGGTCGACTTGCCGCAGCCGGAAGAGCCGAGCAGCACGAGGAATTCGCCATCGTAAATATCGAGATTGAGGTCTTTCAGCACGGTGACGGCACCGAAGGACAGGGAAAGATCGCGAATGGAAACGCTTTTGTTCATATAGCTCAACCTTTTACTGCGCCTGCGGCAATGCCGCGGACGAAAAGTCTGCCGGAGACGAAATAGACGATCAGCGGCACAGCCCCGGTCAGAAGCGTGGCGGCCATGTTGACGTTGTATTCCTTCACGCCCTGCACGGAGTTGACGATATTATTGAGCTGCACCGTCATCGGGTAATATTCCGGCCGCGTGAACACCACGCCGAACAGGAAGTCGTTCCAGATGCCGGTCACCTGCAGGATCATCGCCACGACGAAGATCGGCAGCGACATGGGCAGCATGATGCGGAAATAAATCTGCCAGAAATTGGCGCCATCAATGCGCGCCGCCTTGAACAATTCCTCCGGCAGAGAGGTGAAGTAGTTACGGAACAGCAGCGTCAGGATCGGCATGCCGAAAATGGTGTGCACAATGACGAGGCCGGTCAGCGTGCCATAGACACCCATTTCGCGCAGCACGATGACGATCGGATAGATCATCACCTGATAGGGTATGAAAGCGCCGATGATGAGGATGGAGAAGAACAGTTCCGATCCCTTGAACTTCCAGTTCGCCATGGCGTAGCCGCTGACGGAGGCGACGACGATCGAGATCACCACCGAAGGCACGAGGATGCGCACCGAATTCCAGAAGCCGCGTGAAAGCCCGTCGCAGTTCAAGCCCGTGCAGGCATTGGCCCAGGCCTTCACCCAGGGTTCGAAAGTGATTTCCACCGGCGGCGCGAAGATGTTGCCGAGCCGGATTTCCGGCATGCCCTTCAGCGAGGTGACGACCATCACGTAAAGCGGCAGTAGATAATAGGCGGCAGCCACGAACAGCGTGCCATAAAGAATGATGTTGCGGCGCGAAAAGGTTTTCCTCGGCTTCCTGCCGCGCGGGCCGGAAAGGTCCTGGGCAACCGCATCGGTGGCGGCCACGACCGTGTTTAATGTGCTGATATTAGCCACGCTTCTTGCCTCCGAATTCGAGGTAGGCCCATGGAATGATGATAATGGCGACAGTCAGAAGCATCATGGTCGAGGCGGCAAAGCCCTGCCCCAGATTCTGTGCCTGGAACATGTAGTCATAGACATATTTCGCCGGCACTTCGGACGCGATGCCCGGCCCGCCGCTGGTCTGCGCCACCACCAGATCGTAGACCTTGACGATGCCGCTGGCGATGATGACCAGCGTGGTGATGAAGACCGGCCGCATCATGGGAATGATGATGAGGATATAGGTCTTCCACATCGGAATGCCGTCAACACGCGTCGCCTTCCAGATGTCCTCGTCGATACCGCGAAGACCGGCCAGCATCAGGCACATGACGAGCCCCGTGCCCTGCCAGAGCGCCGCAATGAGGATGCCGTAGATGACGATCTGCGAATTATAGAGCGGATCGAAGGTGAAGCTTTCCCAGCCCATCGAGCGAACCACGGACTGGATGCCGAATTCCGGGTTCAGCAGCCATTGCCAGACGAGGCCTGTGACAATGAAGGACAGGGCGAAAGGATAGAGGAAAATGGTGCGGAAGGTGTTTTCGAAACGGATTTTCTGATCCATCAGCGCCGCCAGCACGAAGCCGATGACGAGGCTGAAGATCAGCGACAGCACGCCGTAGATCGCCAGATTCTGGATGGACACGATCCAGCGTGGTGCTGCCCACAAACGCTCATATTGATCGAAACCGATGAAGCTCGCGCGCGGCAAAAGCTTTGAATTGGTGAAGGAATAAACCACCGTCCAGATCGTTCCGCCGAGGAAGATCACCATGGCGGTCAGTATCATGGGAATGGAGGCAATCTTGGAATTGAGATTGCGGAAAAGCTGGTTGGGACGCCCCGAGCGCGCTTGACCTGCCATGTTACCTCCTCCTGTAACGTTACAGTCAACGGTCAGGCAAAAGCCTCACCGCATGAAACCCCTGCCCGTGCTGGTGATTGTTGCACAGGCAGGACGCTGGAAAGGAAAGCGGCGAACCGCTTTCCCACCCGGAGAGATCACACTCAGTCCGCCGAACCGATAATGTCCGCGAAGCGCTTCTGCCCGTCTTCCGCCGACATCGAGCCCGCGAAGAATTCCGCCATCAGGTCTTCCTTCTGTTTCTGCGTATCGGCGGAAATCAGCTGGTCGGTGCTGGTCAGCGCATTGCCCTTGGCCAGAATTTCGAGACCCTTCTTCATGCAGTCATTGGCGGCGTTGAGATCGACGTCGCCACGGATCGGCAACGAACCCTTCTTGAGGTTGAAGGCAACCTGGGTTTTCGGATCGACGATGGTTTCGGCCAGCACATCCTGCGCCTTGGATTTCGCCTCATCCTTCAGGAGCGGGAAATAGAAAGCGTCGCCGCCGGTGGTGATATAGTCGTTGAGGCCGAGACCCGGCAGGCAGGTGTAATCCGTGCCGGCCTTCTGATTGGCAAGCTGGAATTCACCCTGCGCCCAGTCACCCATGATCTGGCCGCCGGCCTTGCCGGTGATGACCATGTTGGTGGCCTGGTTCCAGTCCTGAACATTGGTGCCCTTGGCCATGTCGCGCGCCTCGACGGCCGCTGCGAAAATCTTCGCCATCTCAGGCCCGGCTGCCGCTTCGGCATCCTTGTCGCCATAGACCTTCTGATAGAGGTCCTTGCCACCAATCGAAAGCGTCAGCGTGTCGAACAGGCCGTTGGCCTGCCATGCCTGTCCACCGAGCGCGAGCGGCTGGATGCCGGCCTTTTTCAGCGCCGGCGCGGCGGCAACGAATTCCGTCCAGTTCTTCGGAACTTCGACGCCCGCCTTCTTGAAGGCTTCATTGGAAAGCCACAGCCATTGCCAGGAATGGATGTTGACCGGAGCGCAGTAAATCTTGCCGTCGATGGTGCAGCTGTCGAGCAGGCTTGCCGGCTTGATGACGTCTTTCCAGTTGCCCTTTGCGGCGACATCGGACAGGTCGCGCATCAGGCCTGCCTGAACAAGCTCTTCCGCCTGACGGCCGTGGTTGAACTGGGTCGCGCCCATCGGGTCGCCGCCGGTGATACGACTGATCATGATCGGACGGGCCGTGCCGCCCGAACCGGCAATCGCGCCATCCACCCATTTGTTACCGGTTGCGTCGAAAGCCTTGGCCAGTTCGGCCACCGCTGCGGCTTCGCCGCCCGATGTCCACCAATGGGTCACCTCAAGATCGGTGGCCCCGGCGATACCCGCCGGAATCATGACGCTGGCCAGAAAAGCCGCAGAAATAACACGCATTCGCATGAGTCTCCTCCCTCACTGAAACGTTGCAGTTGGAACGTATGCGAAGATTTTTGATTAGGCAACCGCCTAAAATACGAATCTCACAGCGCCCTCAGGAGGCATTTCGAACGATTGGAAAATGCGCCGGATAAGCTTGCGACATAGGGGATTGCGCTGCGTAATCCACACGCAATGCCAGTCGCTTATAAAACTTCGCAGCGAGGAAAACAGGTGAAGAGACCATGAAGCGCTGGCATATTCTTTTGGTCATCGGACTGGCCGGCGTCGCATCGCTTTTATTGGCGACATTTGAGCAGCTTGTACCGGGACAGCAACTTTCATTCGGAATGCGCCTGCTGATCCTCATCCAGCCGGCAATGCTGACCATTGCGGCGGTTGCAACCGGTCAGGCTCTGGCCGCAAAACTCGGACTTGACGCGCCCTTGGTCGACAGCTTGCTGACGGGCGGCAACCCGCGAGCGGTTCTGCGAACACAGGTGCCGCCCGCGCTCATGGTGGGCATTGCCGTCGGCCTGCTGATGATCGCCTATTCATCGGTGATCCTGCCATCGGTCGCGGATGCGGCCACCATGACAAAAATGACCGCTTTTAATGTCCCAATGGCGACCCGGATTCTCTATGGCGGGATCACGGAAGAGCTATTGACCCGATGGGGCCTGATGTCGTTTTTCGCCTGGGCGTTCTGGCGCATGACAGGAAGAGGACAGATTCGACCGGTGATTTTGTGGGCCGCCATCCTTATGGCGGCGGCACTCTTCGCCTCAGGTCATCTGCCGTTTCTGTTTGCGATTGTCGCTCAGCCGCAAGCGGCGCTGATCCTTGCAGTCCTGCTCACCAATTTCATTCCCGGCCTGCTGTTCGGATGGCTGTTCTGGCGTCGGGGGCTGGAGGCGGCGATGCTTTCCCATGCCCTTGCCCATTGCGTGAACGCGCTGATCGCCTGAGCCGAAAAGGCGAGCCGAACAACTATCCGCCTCACCTTCTCCAAACCTTCGGCGCTGGCGGCAATTTTATTGCCTTTTATAATCGTCCTCGATGCGGATGACATCATCCTCGCCGATATAGGCTCCGGTCT
>NZ_ASXX01000025.1:0-45046 GCF_001526505.1 Agrobacterium sp. D14 | reverse complement strand
GATTCCGGCTCAAGGCCGGAATGACGGTGGCGAGATGCCGTTAGTGCGTATCGCCGGCGGCCTCCGCCTTCTTCCGACGCCTCGCATTGCGGGCCAGCATGTTGAGCAGTTCCACCAGCGCCGAGAACGCCATGGCGGCATAGACGTAGCCCTTCGGAACATGGAAGCCCATGCCTTCGGCGATCAGCGTCGTGCCGATCATCATCAGGAAGGCGAGCGCCAGCATGACGATGGTGGGGTTGCGCTCGATGAAGTTGGCGAGCGGCGTTGCGGCCAGCAGCATGACGGTGACGGCCACGATGACCGCGACGATCATGATCGGCAGATGCGGCGTCATGCCGACGGCGGTGATGATGCTGTCCACCGAGAAGACGAGGTCGAGCAGCAGGATCTGGCCGATGGCGGCGCCGAAATTCATGCCCACGGGGCCACCCACCATGTCTTCCTTGTGGTCTTCCGGGTCGACATTGTGGTGGATTTCCTTGGTGGCCTTCCACATCAGGAAGAGACCGCCGGCGATCAGGATCATGTCCTTCCAGGAGAAGGCGTGGCCGAAGAGTTCGAAGACCGGCGTGGTGAGCTGCACGATCCATGCGACGGTGCCGAGCAGGCCGAGACGCATGACGAGCGCAAGGCCTATACCGATCTTGCGGGCTTTTTCGCGCTGTTCGGGCGGCAGCTTGTTGGTGAGGATGGAGATGAAGATCAGGTTGTCGATGCCGAGCACGACCTCCATGACGATCAGCGTGACGAGCGCCACCCAGGCGGCGGGGTCAGATAGAAGAGGGAGAATGGACTCCATCAGGTAGGTTTTCCTTTCAGCAACAAGGCCAGCCGAAACATTCGGTGGGTGGAATTTATAGCGCAATACGCGAGAAACAAGGAGTTGATGGCTCCGGGGCGCAAGATTTCATCGAAATTTCGCGCAGACCGCGTATTGGCGTTCACGCCGTTGCGAGTGCATTTCCAGGAAAAGTGGCCCCCGGTTTTCCGTCCGGGAATGCGCCAGAACAAAGAGTTAGAGTGTTTTCGCGATTCGGAGAAAAGCGAAAAAACTCTAAATGATCTCAGGCCTTGTCGGTTCCGTAGGCAGCCATGAATACCTTGATGGCGCTGGCGATCACCCGGTCCAGTTCTTCTTCCGGAACCGGGCCTTCGATCTCTCCGAACAGGCGCAGCTTGAAGAAGGTGCCGGTGGAAAGCTCGATATATTGCCGGGCGGCCAGCTCCACGTCATCGACCTTCAGATGGCCGAGCGCGACATGGTGCTCGATGAAATCCTGAAGCACGGTGCGGACATTGTTGGGTGCGGCGATGAAGAAGCGCTGCGCCAGCTTCGGCATGCGGTCGATGACGCCGATGACCGAGCGCATGGCCGGGATCATCTCCGAGCAGATCATCTTGTTGGCGAAGGCCTTGCCGAATTGTCTCAGCCCGTCGCGCACCTCTTCGGTGCCGGCCAGAATATTGCGCATGGAGGTGGCGAATTCCTGCCGGTGGTGATCGACCAGCGCCGCGAACAGATCCTCCTTGTTGGAGAAATAGACATAGATCGTGCCCTTGGAAACGCCCGCCTCGCGCGTGATGTCGTTCATGCTGGCCGCATCGAAACCCTTGCGCTTGAACACACGCCAGGCGCCCGCCAGAATCTGCTCGCGTTTGGCCGGGTCTTCACCCGCCGCAAAACGCCCGGCGGCATTGCCCGGACAGCCCGTTTCCGTTTCCGTCTCCATATCCCTGTCTTCACCTGCCATCGCTACCGTCTCTTAGCATCGCAATGGCGTAAAAAAAATTAACCGAACGTCGAACCAATCGGTTCGATAACACTTGATATGTGTCAGGAAAGAGATTATGTCAATCGAACCGAACGGTTCAGTTCGAAAAACTTTCTTCAATTTATCACGGTAAGCTCCCATGTCGGCCCAGAAGAATAGCGCGGTTCGCGCCGTCAACGATGCGGAAGAGGCGGATATCTCCGCCAAGGCCGAGACCTCTCCGGCAAAGCCGGCTGAGGCCGCGCCGCCGCAGCAGCCCCAGACCATTGCGGCGCCGAAGCAGAAGAAGCGTTCGAAGCTTCTGCCGGTCATCGCCGTTGCCCTTCTCGCCGGCGCAGGCTGGTACGGTTACAACTGGTGGGTCGACGGTCGCTTCATGGTGTCGACGGACGACGCCTATATAGAAGGCGATATCGCCGTCATCGCACCGAAGGTTTCGGGCTATGTCGCGAAGGTCAACGTGGTCGAGAACCAGGAAGTCAAGGCGGGCGATCCGCTGGTGACGCTGGACGACGGCGATTACCGCATCGCGCTCGATCAGGCCGAAGCCCAGATCCGCACCGAAGAACTGTCGCTGAAGCGCATCGATGCGCAGATCGTCGGCGGCGAAGCTTCGCTGGAACAGGCCGTCGCCCAGAAGGGCGCGCTGGATGCCGCGCTTCGCGGTGCCGAAATCACCCAGAAGCGCGCCAGCGAGCTGCAGGCGAAGGATGTCGGCACGGTTGCCGCTTCCGACAATGCGCAGGTCGCGCTCGATCAGGCCAGGGCGAATGTCGTGGCTGGTGATGCCGCCATCTCTTCGGCGAAAGCAAATGTCGAGCTTCTGCGCGCCCAGCGCGAAGAGGCGGAAAGCACGATCCGTTCGCTGCAGCTTTCCCGCGACAAGGCCGCCCGCGATCTTTCCTTCACGGTTCTGAAGGCGCCCTATGACGGCGTCATCGGCAATCTGGCGGTTCAGAACGGCGATCTGGTTTCGGTCGGCAAGCGTCTGGCTTCGCTGGTGCCGATGAACGAGCTTTATATCGACGCCAATTTCAAGGAAACGCAGCTTGCCCGCGTCGTGCCCGGTTCGAAGGTGCGCGTGCATGTCGACGCCTTTGATGACGCGACGATCGAGGGCACGGTGCAGTCGATTTCGCCCGGCTCGGGCTCGGTCTTCTCCATGCTGCCGCCGGAAAATGCGACCGGCAACTTCACCAAGGTCATCCAGCGCGTGCCGGTTCGTATCGTTTTCTCCAGGGAAGACCTTGCAAAGCACAATCTGCGCGCCGGCCTCAGCGTCGTTGTCGATGTCGATACCCGCACGGCGCCGGAAGGCACCAGAACGGCGCAAGTTAACCCGGAAGCCAAGTAAGGCGCATCGCTGATGCGCCGTTGAGGTCAAGATCATGGCGGCTACGGTTGTCGGTACGGGCGGGGCGTCCATCCCCGCCGATCCCCCGATGGACAGGCGCAGGCTCATCGCCTTCTTCGCGATGGTCTTCGGCATGTTCATGTCCATCCTCGACATTCAGATCGTCTCCGCCTCGCTGGCGGAAATCCAGGCGGGTCTCGGCGCGGGTTCCGATGAGATCGCCTGGGTGCAGACCTCCTATCTGATCGCCGAAGTCATCATGATCCCGCTGTCGGGCACGCTGGCGCGCATTCTCTCCACGCGCGTTCTCTTCGCCACCTGCGCGGCCGGCTTCACCATATCGAGCGCGCTCTGCGCCACAGCCACCAATATCGACCAGATGATCGTCTACCGCGCGATCCAGGGCTTTATCGGCGGCGGCATGATCCCCTCCGTCTTCGCCGCCGCCTTCACGATCTTCCCGCCCTCGAAGCGTTCGGTCGTGTCACCGATCATCGGTCTCGTCGCCACGCTTGCGCCCACCATCGGCCCGACGGTCGGCGGTTATCTCTCCAATGCCTTTTCCTGGCACTGGCTGTTCCTCGTCAACATCATCCCCGGCATCATCGTCACCATCCTCACCTGGAGCCTGATCGATTTCGACAAGCCGGAAAAGTCGCTCTGGAAGAAGTTCGACTGGTGGGGGCTGATCTCCATGGCCGTCTTCCTGGGCTCGCTGGAATATGTGCTTGAAGAGGGCAACAACAAGGACTGGTTCAACGACGAGCATATCGTCATGGGAACGGTCGCCATGGTCATCGGCGCGGTCGTATTCTTCTGGCGCGCCTTCAAGGTGGAATTCCCTGTCGTCGATATCCGCGCCTTCGCCGACCGCAACTTCTCCATCGGCTCGCTTTTCTCCTTCGTCATGGGCATCGGGCTATACGGACTGACCTATCTTTACCCGCTCTATCTCGGCCGGGTGCGCGGTTACGATGCGCTGATGATCGGCGAGAACATGTTCGTCTCCGGTCTTGCCATGTTCTTCACCGCGCCGATTGCCGGCAAGGTCTCCACCAAGCTCGATCCGCGGGCGATGATGGCGATTGGCTTCATCAGCTTCGGCTGCGGCACATGGATCATGACGCATGTGACGACCGACTGGGATTTCTACGAGCTGCTGATCCCGCAGATCCTGCGCGGTTTCGGCCTGATGATGTGCATGGTGCCGATCAACAACATCGCGCTCGGCACCCTGCCGCCGGCCCGCATCCGCAATGCGTCCGGCCTGTTCAACCTCACCCGTAACCTCGGCGGCGCGGTCGGTCTTGCCATCATCAACACCATGCTGTCGCAGCGCACGGACGACCATTATGTGCGGCTGGCCGAACATGTGAGCTATTCCAACCCGCAGGCGCTGGAATGGCTGAACAGTGTCGGCGCCAACTACGATTCCTACGGGCTGGACGGCGCGTCCGTCGCCGTCAAGAAACTGGTCGGCATGGTCTCGCAGCAGGCATGGATATTGGCCTTCGCGGATGTGTTCTTCGCGCTGACGCTGTTGTTCTCGAGCCTGATCTTCATGACCGTGCTGATCCAGAAACCCAAGGCAGCGCCGCCGCCAGACGCGGCGCACTAACAAGAATCCCCTCCCATCCACCGCAGAGCTGGGGCCGTCGGAAATGACGGCCCCTTTTTTGTTTTGAATACGGAGCGAGCGAGGGCGGCATATTTCTTCTCCCTGCCGGGGAGAAGTCCGCGGCAGCGGGATAAGGGGGCAAGGGTAGAGATATTTAGAGAGCTGGCCCCCTCATCCGACCCTCCGGGCCACCTTCTCCCCGGCGGGGAGAAGAAACACGCGGCAACGCCGTGAAAGAACCTCTGCCGATTGATCGCTGCGGCTTTGGGCAGAATATGAGGTACGTACATCATTTTTCAGTTTACCTCGACTGCAAAGCTGGATATGCAAGGGGAGGGAGGAGCCATGAAGCCGACAGTTCACGATATCGCCGAGCGGGCGGGCGTCAGTCTCGCCACCATCGACCGGGTGCTGAACATGCGCCCCGGCGTGCATGCGGCAACGCGGGCACGGGTGGAGGCCGCCATTGCCGAGCTTGGTTACGTGCGCGATATCGCCGCCGCCAATCTGGCCAAGGGCCGCAATTATTCGCTGGTCTTCATCCTGCCGGGCAATGACAATTCCTTCATGGCGACGTTGCGCGCCGAAGTGCGGGCCGCAGCGGCACGGGCGCATCTGGAGCGCACGGCGATCCGCGTCATCGAGGTGCCGCCGTTCAATGCCACGGCGCTGACGGAGGCTCTCGAAGTCGCGCGGCGGGAAAAGCCCTCGGGCGTCGCCTTCGTTGCCACCGATTCCGAAGATGTGGCGGAAGCCGCCGACCGGCTGGCCGAAGACGGCATCGCCACGGTGACGCTGGTGTCCGATCTTTCCGGTTCGCGGCGGGATCATTATGCCGGCGTGGACAACGTCGCGGCCGGGCGCACGGCGGCGAGCCTGATGGGACGTTTTCTCTCCGGGCGCGGCGGCGATGTCGCGGTTGTCGCCGGCTCCATGCTGGTGCGCGACCACCGCGAACGTCTGGAAGGATTTCGCGCCGTCATCGAGACCGAATTTCCGCAATTGCGGCTGCTGCCGGTGCTGGAGGGCAGGGACGATCCGCTCACCGTCGAGACGCTGGTGCGCAAGGCGCTCGGCAATGCCGCACTGTCAGGCATCTACAGCCTCGGCGCGGGCAATCGCGGCCTCATCCGGGCGCTTGGCGCGGCAGAGGGCGAAAGAGCGCTTTCGGTCATCGCCCATGAACTGACGGAAAACACCGCCAATGCGCTGCGGGAAGGGCTGCTGGACGCCGTGCTCAACCAGGATGCCGGCCATGAGGTGCGCAGCGCCATCCGCGTGTTGAAGGCGCGGGCCGACGGTCTGCCCGTCATCGCCGCGCAGGAACGTATCCGTATCGACATATTCCTCAGGGACAATCTTCCCTGATGAGAGCATTTCCAGGAAAAGTGGCCGCCGGTTTCCCGTCCGGAATGCGGTGACTTTTAAAAAACGCTGAAAGCGGCGCATGGCGCGCCGGAATGGAGAAATACATGTATCTCGGTCTCGATCTTGGCACATCCGGCGTCAAAGCCCTGCTGATGGACGGCGATCAGAAAATCATCGGCTCGGCCAACGGCTCGCTGGACGTTTCGCGCCCGCATCACGGCTGGTCGGAACAGGATCCGGCCGACTGGATTGCCGCGACGAAAACCGCCGTTGCCGGCCTGAAGCAGAAGTTTCCGAAGGAGCTTGCCGCCGTCAAGGGCATCGGCCTTTCCGGCCAGATGCATGGCGCAACGCTGATCGATGCGGCCGGCAAGGTGCTGCGCCCCTGCATCCTGTGGAACGACATGCGCTCTTATGCCGAGGCCGCCGCGCTGGATGCCGATCCGCGCTTCCGCAAGATCACCGGCAACATCGTCTTCCCCGGCTTCACCGCGCCGAAACTTGCCTGGGTGGCGAAGAACGAACCTGAAATCTTCGCGAAAGTGGCCAAGGTGCTGCTGCCGAAGGATTATCTGCGTCTGTGGCTGACGGGCGAATACATCTCCGAAATGTCGGATTCCGCCGGCACCTCCTGGCTCGATACCGGCGCGCGCAAATGGTCTTCCGAGCTTCTCGCCGCCACCGGTCTGGATGAAAAACACATGCCGTCGCTGGTGGAAGGGACGGATGAGGCGGGCGTGCTGCGCGCCGAACTTGGCTCCGAATGGGGCATTTCCGGCCGCACCGTCGTTGCCGGCGGCGCGGGCGACAATGCCGCTTCCGCCTGCGGCATGGGCACGGTGAAGGAAGGCCACGCCTTCGTGTCGCTCGGCACATCCGGCGTGCTTTTCGCCGCCAATGCATCTTACCTGCCGAAGCCGGAAAGCGCCGTGCACGCCTTCTGCCATGCGCTGCCCAATACCTGGCACCAGATGGGCGTCATCCTTTCCGCCACCGATGCGCTGAACTGGTATTCGCGCCTCACCGGCCAATCCGCCGCCGATCTGACCGGCGAATTGGGCGAAACGCTGCTTGCGCCGACCGGTGTCACCTTCGCGCCCTATCTCTCCGGCGAGCGCACACCGCACAACGACGCCGCCATTCGCGGCTCCTTCATCGGCCTTTCGCATGAGAGCGACCGCAAGGCGCTGACCCAGGCCGTCCTGGAAGGCGTCACCTTTGCCATCAGGGACAATCTCGAAGCGCTGAAGTCGGCCGGCACCTCTATTTCCCGCGTCACCGCCATCGGCGGCGGCTCGCGCTCGGCCTATTGGCTGGCCTCCATCGCCACCTCGCTCGGCGTGCCCGTCGATATTCCGGCCGAGGGCGATTTCGGCGCCGCCTTCGGTGCGGCCCGCCTCGGCCTTATCGCCGCGACCGGGGCCGATCCGGTGGCGGTTTGCGCGCAGCCGGAAACGGCGCGGACCATCGAGCCGGTGGCGGCGCTGGCCGGCGCCTATGAGGAGGCTTACCGGCGCTATCATGCGCTTTATCCGGCTATTCGGGCGCTTTCGCATTGAGACACAGCGTGTGCGGCTTCACCCCCCTCTGCCCTGCCGGGCATCTCCCCCTCAAGGGGGGAGATCGACAAGCGGCTACATCTCGTCCTCATGCGAGGCTGAGTATGGAGCGATCGATAGCGTCCTGCTGATCTCCCCCCTTGAGGGGGAGATGTCCGGCAGGACAGAGGGGGGTGAGCAGCAAACGCCGACCCTGAAATTTCAGAACACCATCTAAACCCACCCCAAGAGGAGGATCACCATGAGCACAGGTTTCTTCGGCGATATTGCCAAGATCAAATATGAAGGCCCCGACAGCACCAACCCGCTGGCTTTCCGTCATTACAATCCCGACGAGATCGTCGCCGGCAAGCGCATGGAAGACCACCTGCGTTTTGCGGTGGCTTATTGGCACACCTTCACCTGGCCGGGCGGCGACCCCTTCGGCGGCCAGACGTTCCTGCGCCCATGGTTCGAAGATACGATGCAGGCGGCGAAACTGAAGGCGGATGTGGCTTTCGAATTCTTCTCGCTGCTCGGTTCGCCGTTCTACTGCTTCCACGACGCCGATGTGCGCCCAGAGGGCCGGAACTTCGCGGAGAATACGAAGAGCCTCAACGAGATCGTTGATTATTTTGCCCAAAAGCAGGCCGATACCGGCGTAAAGCTTCTGTGGGGCACGGCGAACCTCTTCTCCAACCGTCGCTTCATGTCGGGTGCTGCCACCAATCCGGACCCGGATGTTTTCGCTTTCTCCGCAGCAACCGTGAAGACCTGCATGGACGCCACCAAGAAGCTCGGCGGTGCGAATTATGTTCTGTGGGGCGGCCGCGAAGGTTACGAGACCCTGCTCAACACCGATCTGTCGCGTGAACTCGACCAGCTCGGCCGCTTCCTCAATCTGGTGGTGGAATATAAATACAAGATCGGCTTCGAAGGCACGATCCTGATCGAGCCGAAGCCGCAGGAGCCGACCAAGCACCAGTATGACTACGACGTCGCCACCGTTTACGCCTTCCTGCAGAAGAACGGTCTGGAAAAGGAAGTGAAGGTCAATATCGAGCAGGGCCATGCCATCCTCGCCGGCCATTCCTTCGAGCATGAGCTCGCAATGGCCAATGCCTTCGGCATTTTCGGCTCCATCGACATGAACCGTAACGACTACCAGTCCGGCTGGGATACCGACCAGTTCCCCAACAACGTGCCGGAAATGGCTCTCGCTTATTACCATGTTCTGGCCGGTGGCGGTTTCAAGAATGGCGGCACCAACTTCGATTCCAAGCTGCGTCGTCAGTCGCTCGATCCGCAGGACCTGCTGATCGGCCATATCGGCGGCATGGATTGCTGCGCCCGCGGCCTGAAGGCGGCGGCGAAGATGATCGAGGACGGCGCGCTGTCGAAGCCGCTTGCGGAGCGTTACGCCAGGTGGGATTCGGCTGAAGCCCAGAAGATGCTGCGCGGCGAGTTGAAGCTGGAAGAGATTGCCGCCCTGGTGGAGCGCGAGGATATCAATCCCGAGCCGAAGTCCGGCCGTCAGGAATATCTCGAAAACGTGGTCAATCGTTACGTTTGACGCGGTGGAGGGGGCGATGGCAGCGTGGCCCCCTCATCGCCTCGCTTCGCTCCGGCACTTCTCCCCGGCGGGGAGAAGAACAAGCGGGGTGCTCTTTGCCCAAAGCGACCTCTCCTGAGAATATGCTGCGGTCACTGCACATTTCTTCTCCCCGGCCGGGGAGAAGGTGGCCCGAAGGGCCGGATGAGGGGGCCCGCTCGCCATCTCTTCCCAAAGGCGAGGACAATTCCACACCGCCACTCCTTCCTTTTCAGTCACTTCCCAAAAAATACGTCCCCACTCATCCCCATCAGCTGATTTAGCCGCATCATTCCTCTCGCAACCGGAACGGAAGGGCGATGCGCGCGGCGCCCTTCGCGAACCGGAGGCCGGCATCGACAAGCATGGTTCTGGCAGACCGTGTTTCGGAAAGGCATTCCGCCGGGCCAGAGGCGGGAAGGACCGATCCGATAGGTGCCGTGAAAAGGCTGTGACCGATGGGCTGCCGTGGCGGCCCTGATGATACGACCCGGTGAATGCAACGACTTCCACCACCTCCCATCTCCCGCCCGCATTCGCCGGGTCGATGCCTTGCGCCGCCGGCAAACCGCTGCGGCGGCACTCCCCCATGCAAAGCGCTTTGGACTTGCTAACTGCGTATCCTGAAACGTTGTAGATTCCTGCCGCCCACGACTGTACCTGCCGGCCGACATGGTCTAAACCGCTGCTGATCTTTTCACGCTCGATGGACAGAGAAGGGCCTCGTAAATGACCGATCCCAAAACGCTAGCCGCCCGTTTCCCCGGCGATTTCCTGTTCGGCGTCGCGACCGCCTCTTTCCAGATCGAAGGCTCCACGAAGGCGGATGGCCGCAAGCCCTCCATCTGGGACGCTTTCTGCAACATGCCGGGCCATGTCTTCGAGCGTCACAATGGCGATATTGCCTGCGATCACTACAATCGCTGGGAGCAGGATCTCGATCTCATCAAGGACATGGGTGTCGAGGCCTATCGTTTCTCCATCGCGTGGCCGCGCATCATTCCGGATGGTTTCGGGCCGATCAACGAGAAGGGGCTGGATTTCTACGACCGCCTCGTCGATGGCTGCAAGGCGCGCGGCATCAAGACCTATGCGACGCTTTACCATTGGGACCTGCCGCTGACGCTGATGGGCGATGGCGGCTGGGCCTCGCGCTCCACCGCGCATGCCTTCCAGCGATACGCCAAGACCGTGATGGCCCGTCTGGGTGACCGGCTGGATGCGGTGGCGACCTTCAACGAACCCTGGTGCGCGGTGTGGCTCAGCCATCTCTATGGCATTCATGCGCCGGGCGAGCGCAACATGGAGGCAGCCCTTGCCGCCATGCATCACATCAATCTCGCCCATGGTTTCGGCGTGGAAGCCTCCCGCCATGTCGCGCCGAAAGTGCCGGTGGGGCTGGTGCTGAACGCCCATTCCGTCATCCCGGCTTCCGATAGCGACGCCGATCTCAAGGCCGCCGAACGAGCCTTCCAGTTCCACAACGGCGCGTTTTTCGATCCGGTGTTCAAGGGTGAATATCCGGCCGAGATGATGGAGGCGCTGGGAAGCCGCATGCCGGTGGTGGAGGCGGAAGACCTTTCCATCATCAGCCAGAAACTCGACTGGTGGGGCCTGAATTATTACACGCCGATGCGTGTCGCCGACGATGCGACGCCGGGTGCGGAATTCCCCGCCACGACACCGGCCCCGGCCGTCAGCGATGTGAAGACCGATATCGGCTGGGAGGTCTATGCCCCGGCGCTTCAGTCGCTGGTGGAAACGCTCTATAAACGGTACGATCTGCCGGATTGCTACATCACCGAAAACGGCGCCTGCTATAATATGGGCGTGGAAAACGGCAAGGTGGATGACCAGCCGCGTCTCGACTATTACGCCGAACATCTCGGCATCGTCGCCGATCTCATCCGCGACGGTTATCCGATGCGCGGTTATTTCGCCTGGAGCCTGATGGATAATTTCGAATGGGCCGAGGGCTATCGCATGCGCTTCGGTCTCGTGCATGTGGATTACGACACGCAGCTACGCACGCTGAAGAACAGCGGCAAATGGTATAGTGCGCTGGCCGCGGGTTTCCCCAAAGGCAATCATGGTCTGGCGAAGGGGTAGCGCTTTCCTCCTCATCCCTGTGCTTGTCACAGGGATCCAGCCAGCCCAAGTCCTTGGGCTGAAAAGAGTCTTTCCGCCACGCAGACGCGTGTCGGCTGGATTCCTGTGACGAGCACAGGAATGAGGGTTGGGGGACGGCCGTGAATGAACTTTACGCGCCGCATCCGGTAGCAGGCGACGCGTCAGCGCCCGCCGCAATAAAGTTCTCTCCCCTTATTATCAGTTTTCCAAACTTTTTTATCGGTTACCCCGCGGTGCCTGCTTGCGCCCGCCGTCCCGTCTCCTATGTCAGACGGGCTACGAAGGCGTAGCACCCGTTCTGGCGTCCAAGGGGCAGGGCGGGTTGGTCCTCCCAGGGAAAACGAACATGCTTATCGAAAAACTCAACTGGCGTTACGCCACCAAGAAAATGGATCCTTCCAAGGCCGTATCGGAAGACAGGGTCGAGCGCATTGTCGAGGCGGCGCGGCTTGCCCCCACCTCCAGCGGTCTTCAGCCCTTCGAGGTGATTGTCGTCACCGATCCTGAAGTGCGCGCCAAGATCCGCGAGATCGCCTGGAACCAGGCGCAGGTCACCGATGGTTCGCATCTGCTGGTCTTTGCGGCATGGGACAATTACACCGAAGAGCGGATCAATCGTATGTTCGATCTGGTCAACGAAGAACGCGGTATCAAGAATGAAGGCTGGGAAGCCTATCGCCAGATGCTGCTTTCCACCTATCCGCAGCGCGATCAGCAGGTGAATTTCGAACACGCCGCCCGTCAGGCCTATATCGGCTTCGGCATGGCCGTGGCTCAGGCCGCCTTTGAGGGCGTGGATTCCACCCCGATGGAAGGCTTCGACCCGGCGAAGCTCGATGAAATCCTCGGCCTGCGTGAAAAGGGCCTGCGCTCCGTTACCATCCTGCCGCTCGGTTATCGCCAGCCGGAAGGCACTGGCTGGTGAACCTGAAGAAAGTGCGCCGCCCGGCCGATGAATTCGTCAGCCGCGTCTGATTCAGGGTACTCGCAAAATCTTGACTGCCGCAGGGCTGCCGAGGCGGCTTTGCGGTAGATTTTTCCTCTCTTTTCAGATAATTGAAAAAACATCCCTGTTAAAAGGTGGCGTGTGCGGGCAAGTATGCGCCATCGAATTGCCGATCCCCGGCATTTCTGAGTGAAAGCCTGACGAAATGACCCGGAAAATCAGCTGTCATCGAATGTGCCCGAAGGCTGCATGAAGAGAGCGGTTCAGCACCGCAACAGGATTTTTTGAGACCCGATCCGTCACGCATTCCCAGAGTTTACAATGAGTTTTCCATCCAGCGCGGCATCCCCCGCGCGCCAAGAACAGGCGGTCCCTGAAGGGTCGGCAAAGGAGCCTATGGTCACGTTTGAAGGCGTGACCAAGACCTTTGGCGGCGCCGGCGGCAAGCCGGGCTTCGCAGCCCTTGCCGGTATCGACTACGTCGTGCCGAAAGGCTCCATCACCGGCATCATCGGCCGCTCCGGTGCCGGCAAGTCCACGCTCATCCGCCTCGCCAACGGCCTTGAAAAGCCCTCGACCGGCCGCGTGGTCGTCGATGGCGTCGATGTCGCGGCGCTCGATGAAAAGAGCCTGCGCACGCTGCGCCGTTCCGTCGGCATGATCTTCCAGCACTTCAATCTTTTGTCGTCGCGCACCGCTTTCGACAATGTGGCCCTGCCGCTCGAAATCGCCGGCATGGGCAAGAAGGAGATCGAAACGCGCGTTGCGCCGCTGCTCGATCTCGTCGGCCTTTCCGACAAGGCGAAGCGTTATCCGGCGGAACTCTCCGGCGGCCAGAAGCAGCGTGTCGGCATTGCCCGTGCGCTCGCCACCCAGCCGAAGCTGCTCCTTTCCGACGAGGCGACATCGGCGCTCGATCCGGAAACGACGCAATCCATTCTCGAACTGCTGAAGCGCATCAATGCCGAGCTGGGGCTCACCGTGCTGCTCATCACCCACGAGATGGAGGTGGTGAAGACCATCGCCTCGCAGGTGGCTGTCATCGACAGGGGCCTGATCGTCGAGCAAGGCACGACCTTCGATATCTTCACCGCGCCGAAACACGAGACGACCCGCAGCCTGCTGTCGTCCTCGGTCGGCGTGAAGCTGCCGCATTGGGTCACTTCGGGCCTGAAACCGCAGGCGGCGGAAGGCGACCGTGTTCTGGTGCGTCTGGTGTTCTTCGGCGAGACGGCCTTCCAGCCGCTGACGGCGCGCCTTGTCGCCGAAATCGGCCCTGATGTGAACATCCTTGCCGGCACCATCGAGGAAATTTCCGGCCAGCCCTTCGGCTCGCTGGTCGTCTCCTATCCGGCCTCGGCGGATGTCACCGCCCGCGCCAATCGCTTTTATGCTGAGACCGGTCTTCACACGGAGGTGCTCGGTTATGTCGCCTGATATGCTGTTCAGCCTTCTCTCCAAGGGCCTGTTGCAGACGCTGCACATGGTCGCCGTTGCCGGCATCGTCGGCTCGCTGATCGGCGTGCCCATGGGCGTTTTCCTTGCCACCAGCGGCAAGGGCGAGCTGTTTCCGGCGCCGATGACCAACCGGATCCTCGGCCTCGTCGTGAACGCCGCGCGCTCCACGCCCTTCATCATTCTGGTGGTGGCGATCATTCCCTTCACCCGCCTCGTCGCCGGCACCTCCATCGGCACCAGCGCGGCCATCGTGCCGCTGACGGTCGCAACCGTGCCCTTCATCGCAAGGCTGGTGGAAGCGGCGATCCGCGAGGTGGACAAGGGCCTGATCGAGGCCGCCCGCGCCATGGGCGCCACGCCGCTGCAGATCGTCACCAAGGTGCTTCTGGCCGAGGCGAAGCCCGGCATCACGCTGGCGCTGACGCTCACGCTGGTCAGCCTCATCGGTTATTCGGCCATGGTCGGCGCGGTCGGCGGCGGCGGGCTGGGCGATCTCGGCATCCGCTACGGTTACCAGCGCTTCATGCCGGATGTGATGCTGGTCGTGGTTCTGGTGCTGATCGTGCTGGTGCAGCTGGTGCAGAGCGCCGGCGACAGGCTGGCTCGCAGCTTCGACAAGCGGACCCGGAAGAATTAACTGTGTTTATAATAACAACCCAAGGAGACACCCATGAAGAAACTCATTCTCGCGGCCTCGCTCGCCGCTCTCTTCACCGCCGGTCAGGCGCTGGCCGAGACCATCAAGATCGGCGTAACCCCCGCCGAGCACGCGCAGATCATGGAGCAGGTGAAGAAGATCGCTGCCGCCAAGGGTCTCGATATCGATATCGTCGAATTCTCCGACTATGTCGTGCCGAACCAGGCGCTGGCCGATGGCGAGCTGCAGGCCAACTCCTTCCAGCACCAGCCTTACCTCGACAACCAGATCGCTGACCGCAAGTTCGATCTCGTCAGCGTCGGCACCACCATCACCACCCCGATGGGCGTTTATTCGAAGAAGGTGAAGAACCTCGACGAGCTGAAGGACGGCGCAACCGTCGGCATTCCGAACGACCCGACCAATGGCGGCCGCGCGCTGCTGGTTCTCGCTTCCAAGGGCGTGCTCAAGGTCAAGGAAGAAGCCGGCCTCAAGGTAACGCCTGCCGACATCACCGAAAACCCGAAGAACATCCAGATCGTCGAACTCGACGCCGCCCAGCTGCCGCGCTCGCTTGACGATACCGACGCTTCGGTCATCAACACCAACTATGCGACGGCTGCCGGCCTGAACCCGAAGAAGGACGCCATCGCCATCGAAAGCGAAAAGTCCCCTTACGCGAACGTCATCGCCGTTCGTGCGCAGGACAAGGACAAGCCGTGGGTGAAGACGCTGGTTGAATCCTACCAGAGCCCGGAAGTGAAGGCCTTCATTCTGGAAAAGTACAACGGCACGGTCATCCCGTCCTGGTAAGCCGCTCCAGCACTAGATCAGACCGGGATTTAAGGCGAAAACCGCTTACAGTTTTCGCCATCCCGGTCTAAAAAAATCACGACCTCTCCCGTGCGCGGGAGAGGTTTTTTCTTTTCCGGACGGACGCAAATCCGCCTTCCATGAAAAACCCAGGGCATTTCAGGGAAGGATTTTTCAGCGCCTCTGCCAGACTGTCGTTTTATACCCGTAGTTTTTTGGGGCGGGGCCACAATGCGGCTTAACCGCTTTTGAATGTTTCCTTCGGAAGATGATGCTTTCGAAGGGGATTTTATGCGGATTGCGCCGCGCAACATTGGGGACTATTTGCCGGTCGGGCGCAGAACCGCCGTGGGCGTCGTATTGTCCACCTTCGCGCTGGTGCTTATCATCGTCACCGCGCTGGTTTTATCCGCCTTGAGCCAGGTTCGGGAAAAGGCGAACCTGCTCGACAATGCCCGTTCGCGCGAGACGACGGCGGGCGCCCTCGTCACTTTTCGCGAGCAGCTCGGCGCGACGCTGAACGACTACGCCGCCTGGGACGACGCCGCCGAATATGTCTATGCCCCTGATCGTTTCGACTGGGTGGCAAGCAATTATGGCGAGATGACGGTCAATAACGATCTCTTCGATACGGCCGTGGTCATCGATGAGGACGGCAAGGTCCGCATGGCCTATCAGGACGGCAAACCGGTGGCATGGAAGCCGGACGCCTATTTTGCCGGCGGCCTCCGGGAAATGATCGAGCGCGTGCGTTCCATGCGTCCGGGCATCACCTCGCAGGTGACCGGTTTCGTCAAGACCCGCGACGGTATCACCGCCGCGGGCGTCGCGCTCGTGCGGCTGAAGTCCGGGGCGCTGCCGTCGGTCGGTACGGAGCGGCGTTACCTGGTTTTCGCCCGTCATCTCAGGCAGGCGACGGTGGACAAGCTTGCCCGCAATTACGTTATCGACGGCCTGGAACTGCAATATGGCGACGGGCCCGCCGCCAACCATGTGGATATCGTCAATCCGCTGGGGGAGGTGCTGGCCCGGCTCGTCTGGCGCTCGCACCTGCCGGGAGATGTCAGCTTTCATGAGGCGCGTCCGGTCGTCTTTACCGCGCTTGGCATTGCCGGCACGTTTTTTCTGGTGCTGCTCATCATCGGTTCGGCCACGCTCGACCGCCTGAAGGCGGATGAGGCGGCGGCGCGGGAGGAGGCGCTGCGCGACCGGCTGAGCGGCCTCAGCAACCGCGCCGGGCTCTTCGCCAGGCTGAACCGCATGGTCGACAGGGGCCGCCATGACAAGACGGATATCAAGCTGCTCTATCTCGATCTCGACGGTTTCAAGGAAATCAACGATTCCTACGGCCACGCCGCCGGCGACCGGCTGATCAAGGGCGTGGCGGCGGCGCTGAGGGTGCTGGTGCCGGAAGGCGCGGTGCTGGCGCGGCTCGGCGGCGACGAATTCGCCATCGCCATTCAGGGCAACGACGTCTGGGCCGAAGGCCGCAAACTGTGTCTGGCGCTTCTTGAACTCTTTACCGAGCCTTTCAGCATCGGTGAAAGGGTGGCGAGCATCGGTTGCAGCATCGGCACCTCGGTTTCCCGCGCCGGCGATATCAATGGCGAGGAGTTGCTGCGGCGTGCCGATATGGCCATGTATCAGGCCAAGGAGAACGGGCGCGGGCGTTACGTTTCCTATGAGCTGAAGATGGATGCGCTGCGCGAGGAAAAGCTGCAGCTCGAAGCCGATCTTCGCTCCGCCATCCTGAACGACGAGATACAGGTGGTCTATCAGCCGGTCGTCAGCGCCGCCACGCGCTGTATTACCGGGGTGGAGGCGCTGGCCCGCTGGCAGCGGCCGGGATATGGCTTCGTGCCGCCGGATATCTTCATCGCCGCTGCCGAAACCAGCGGCCTTATCGACCGGCTCGGCCTTCTCGTTCTGCACAAGGCCTGCGAGACGGCGCAGCAATGGCCGTCCATCAAGCTCTCGGTGAATATCTCTCCCGTGCAGTTCCGCAATCCGGCCTTCTCCGGCCATGTGGCCGATATTCTCGACGCGACGCAGACGCCGCCCGAAAGGCTGCGGCTGGAAATGACGGAAGGTTATTTCATCCAGCATCCGGAACGGGCGAGTGCGGCCATCGACAAGCTGAAACAGCTTGGCCTGCATATAGCGCTCGACGATTTCGGCGCCGGCTTCGCCAGTGTCGGTTATCTGCGCCGCTTCGGTTTCGACCGCATGAAGATCGACCGTTCGCTGATCATGGCGCTCGACAAGGGCGGCCGGTCGCTGGAAATGCTGCAGGCCACCGTGGCGCTGGCAAAGTCGCTCGATATTCCGGTAACGGCCGAAGGCGTGGAAACGGAAGAGCAGGCGGCCATCCTGCATCTGTGCGGCTGCGATGAATTGCAGGGTTACCTGTTCTCGAAACCGGTCGCGGCGGAAGAGATCACCGCCATGCTGGACGGGCAGGACGCACCGCTCTTTGCGTTGCGGGCAGGGGCGTGAGGCTGATTACTTCCACCCATTCTTGATCACCTGAAGGTGCGGCCCATTTCTTCTCCCCGTCGGGGAGAAGGTGGCCCGAAGGGTCGGATGAGGGGGCGACGTCGCCGGATTTCGGAGAGCTTGCCCCCTCATCCCGCTGCCGCGGACTTCTCCCCGACGGGGAGAAGAAACACGCGGCGCCCGCTCAAACAAACCCCAACCGTTATGCAGTCGGATAGCCGACGGGGATTACCGCCCCAGATGCCGCTCGCCGCGCTTCTTTGCCAGTTCGATCTGCTGCTGCCGGTCGCGGAAACGCTGGCGATCCTCTTCGCTGCGGTCATCGTAGCAGCTCGGGCAGGACACGCCTTCCTCGAATTTGGGGGATAGGCGCACTTCCGGCGTAATCGGGTTGCGGCAGGCGTGGCAAAGCTGGTGGTCACCTTCGGCAAGGCCGTGCACCACCGACACGCGCTCGTCGAAGACGAAGCAGGCGCCTTCCCACAGGCTTTCTTCTTCCGGCACTTCTTCCAGATATTTCAGGATACCGCCCTTGAGGTGATAGACCTCGTCGAAACCCTGTTCCTTCATGAAGGCGGTGGCCTTTTCGCAGCGAATGCCGCCGGTGCAATACATGGCGATCTTCGGCTTGTTGTGCAGGCCGGGATTGTTCTTCACCCAGTCGGGAAATTCGCGGAAAGTTTTCGTCTGCGGATCGACCGCGCCCTTGAAGACGCCGATGGCGGTCTCGTAATCGTTGCGGGTGTCGATGACGATTGTATCGGGATCGGAGATCAGCTCGTTCCAGTCGCGCGGGTCGACATAGGTGCCGACGATGCGGTTCGGATCGATATCCGGCACGCCCATGGTGACGATCTCTTTCTTGAGCTTCACCTTCAGCCGCACGAAAGGCATGTGCGAGGCGCGGCTTTCCTTGTGCTCCAGCGTGGCGAATTCCGGCTGGGCGCGCAGGAAGGAGAGCACGGCGTGAATGCCCGCATCCGGCCCGGCAATGGTGCCGTTGATACCTTCGGCGGCAAGCAGCAGCGTGCCCTTGACGCCGTTCTTCTGGCAGAACTCGAACAACGGCTCGCGCAGGCTCTCGAACCGCGGCAGGCGGGCGAAATGATAAAGCGCGGCCACAAGGAAATCACCAGAGACTTCCGGGCGGGGGAGAATGGTCGTGTCGGTCATGGGCGCTGAAATACAGCGACAGCGGCCGCAAAGCAATATTTATCAGCGGTTCCGGGTATTTTGAAAATCGTCAAATATCTGCCGGAGTGGGGCAAATGGGAGGCGCTTCGTGCCTCAAACCCGACATTGGCGAAAGCGCAAGACCTGTCTTCCGTCATCCTTGGGCCTGTCCCAAGGATCTAATCACGTCGCGCAAAATCGAAACGTTGCAGATCCTCGGGACAGGCCCGAGGATGACGCCGAGCCCAGCGGGACGTTTTCACGCCGTCTCCAGCCTATTTCGCCGCCTGCCGCCACAACAGGCCGACGATGCGGCTTTCGGTGCGGGCGGATTCGGAAAACACCTCGTTCGCCAGCGCAAGGCCTTCCGTGCGCAGCGCCTGCTGCCTCTCGATAATGGCGTCGAGCAGCAGGGCCAGTCGCTCGCCATTGCCGAAACGCTCCGGTTCGCGGTCGGCGACGGCGGCGAGAACCGAGAGATCGTGCTCGTGGCCAAGAATATCCACCAGCCGCTTGGTATCGGCCCGCTTGGCGCGCATGGCGGAAGGCCAGAGCCGGCGCATCAGGCCAAGATGCATCCAATAGGCCTGCCCGGACTTGCGCAATTCATGGAAATGCTCAACGTCGGCCTGTTCGTGGCAATCGGTGAGCGCCTTGCGCGCCGTTTTCCTCTGTTTCGCCCAGGCGCTCCTGAGCAGCCGGGCGGTGTCTTTCAACTCATCCGGCAACGACAGGTCCTCGAGCTTCTGGCGCGCTTCCCCGCAGCCGGCGATGGCGGCGGCAATGGCCTCGTCGAGACCGGCCTCATGTTCTATGGCGTCGTCGCGGCGCGCGCGCAGCATCGCGGTGATCGAGCGCAGCGCTTCACCCTGCGCATCGGAACGCGCGAAGGCTTCGAGATATTCCGCCGTCTCCACCAGCGCCGTTGCATCGCGCGCAAAGGCGAGGGAGCGGGCGATATCGCGAATACGGGCGTTTTCCTCACGGCCGAAATCCGGAGCCGCCTTGCGGATGAGGCGATAGAGGGCGCGCAGCCGCTTGAACCGCTTGCGGGCGTCGTGCACGGCCTCGTGCGATCCGGACGGCTGGTCGCGAAGGATCGTGACCGTGTCGTCGATCAGCTCCAGCCCGGCCCGGCGGATTTCATTGTCGAAGGGCTTTTTCGGATCAATTCTGAAGGGCATCCGGCAAGTCTCCGTTCGGACAGTCCATGGCGAGCGACTGGTTGGAGAAGCGCTTGTCTCCGGTGACTTCCCTGCCCAGCCAGGACGGCAGATCGGGATCGGCATTCTCGTCGTTCATTTCCACTTCCGCCACCACCAGCCCGTGATATTTCCCTTCGAAAACATCCACTTCCCAGGTGAAGCCGCCGTGGTCGACAGTGTGGCGGGTTTTTTCGATCACCACGCCCGGCGCGCTTGCCATCAGCTCTTCGGCGTCCTTGAGGGGTATGGAATATTCATATTCGTCGCGGACCAGCGCGCTTGCGCCGATCTTGATGGTCAGGGTCGCATCGCGCCGGTCGACGATCCTGACCCGGACCGAGCGGTTTTCCATCGAGGCGACATATGCCTGCCGGAAAGCCATGCTATGCGTGACCTCATTGCGCCATTCACCGCCTGCAACAAGAAACTTCCGTTCAATTTCCTTGGCCATGCTGTCTCCGCGAACTGGGGCGCCAGATTATCGCAATATGATATTGCGATGAAGCGAATTGATTGAAGTATCTGGATAAAAATGCGGCTGGCGCGCCTCGACATGAAAGCCGAGGCAGGCTAATCGGTAGACGGAATTTCAATCGTTTCAATTGCGCAAGGGAGGCTCATCTTGGCCCAGGACTCCGAAAAACTGCTCTCCATCCTCAAGCTCCAGCCGGTCGTGCCGGTGCTGATCGTGGATGACGCCGCTTCCGCCGTGCCGCTCGCACGCGCTTTGGTCGCAGGCGGCCTGAAGGCGATCGAGATCACCATGCGCACACCGGCGGCGCTCGATGCCATCCGCGCAGTTGCGGCGGAAGTGGAGGGCGCGAATGTCGGCGCCGGCACCATTCTCAATGCCAGGGATTTCGAAGCGGCGGCGGAAGCCGGCTCCACCTTCATCGTCAGCCCCGGCATCAATAAAAGCGTGCTGGAAGCCGCGCGCGGTTCCAAAGTACCGCTGCTTCCGGGCGCTGCCACCGCCAGCGAAGTCATGGCGCTGCGCGACGAGGGTTACAAGGTGCTGAAGTTCTTCCCGGCCGAACAGGCCGGCGGCGCGCCTTATCTCAAGGCGCTGTCTTCGCCGCTCGCCGGCACGGTCTTCTGCCCGACCGGCAGCGTGTCGCTCAAGAACGCCAATGACTATCTCTCCCTGCCGAACGTCGTCTGCGTCGGCGGCTCCTGGGTCGCCCCGCGCGAACTGGTGGCCACGGGTGACTGGGCGGGCATCACCAAGCTTGCCGCCGAAGCCGCCGCACTGCGCGCCTGATTTGCATCCTGTCAAACCCGTTCACGAAGGCGTGAGCGGGTTTGACATTTGTTTTCAGCCCTCGGCTTCCTATCTCCCCTGTAGATTTGACCTCTACAGGAGATTTTGATGTTCGACGCCAAGAAGCTTCTTGAACAATTCCTCGGCTCGCAGGTGCCGGGCCTTTCGGGAAGCGTCCGTGACAGAGCCGGGCAGGCCGCCGATATCGCCAGGAACAATCCGCTAAAGGCCGGCGCGCTCGCCGCCGCCATTCTGGGCACCAAGACCGGCCGCAAGCTTGCCGGTAATGTCGCCACCATCGGCGGCGTGGCCGCCATCGCCGGTCTCGGTTACCTCGCCTATAAGAATTACAAGTCCGGCCAGGCGCCTGAAGCCGCGCCGAAACCCGAGCCGGAACTTCTCGCCCCGCCCGCCGATTCCGCCTTCCATCCGCAATCGCCCGCCCTTTCCAATGATTTTGCGCTGAAGCTCATCCAGGCGATGATCGCCGCCGCCAAGGCGGACGGCCATATCGATGAGAAGGAGCGCGCCAACATCATGGACAAGGTGCAGGTCTCCGGTCTCGATAGCGAAGCCGAGCGGTTCCTCGAAAAGGAACTGGCCGATCCGCTCGACATCGACGCGCTGGTCGCTGCTGCCCGCACGGAAGAGCAGAAGGTAGAGCTTTACACCGCCTCGCGGCTTGCCATCGAGGCCGATACGCGGGCGGAGCGGGGGTATCTCGATCTTCTGGCAGGGCGGCTTGGGTTGCCGGATGCGCTGGTGGACCATATCGAGGCGACGGTGGTGGCGGCGAAGGTTTGAGGTTAGCCTCGGCGGGCGCGGTTTACCCCCCTCTGCCCTGCCGGGCATCTCCCCCTCAAGGGGGGAGATCGACAAGTGGTTATGTCTCGCCTCTCTCAACGTTTGCGAATGAAGTGGTGGTAGCGCCTCCTGCCGATCTCCCCCCTTGAGGGGGAGATGCCCGGCAGGGCAGAGGGGGGTGAACAGCACCCGCATCCCACCCCATATGCACTGTTGTCATCCCGCCCCGCTTGCCCTAATCCTTCTCCCAGCAAATGGGGAAGAGAATGCGCGATCTGAGTGATTTCAAGGGATGTCCGCCGCCGCAGCCGGTGGTGTTGAAGGGCCGTTACGTGACGGCGGAGCCGTTCGATCGCGAAAAACATCTCGCAAGGCTCTGGGCCGCACTTGGCGGCGAGGGCGTGAATGCGCTGCTCAAATATTTCCCGCAAAGCGCCTTTCCCGATGCCGACGCTTTCGGCGACTGGCTCGTCGGCGCGGGGCAGAAGCTTAACTGGGTCACGCTGGTCTTCGTTGAAAACGCCACCGGCGATATCGTCGGCATGGCGAGCTATATGCGGCCCGATCCCGCCAATGGCGTGGTCGAGGTCGGCTCCGTCGCCCATGGCGCGAAGATGAAGCGCTCGCCTCTTTCCACCGAGGCGCATTATCTGATGGCGAAACATGTTTTCGAGGATCTGGGGTATCGCCGTTACGAGTGGAAATGCCACAATGAAAACGAGCCCTCCAAGATCACGGCGAAGCGTTATGGCTTCACCTTCGAGGGCGTCTTCCGCCAGCATATGGTCTCGAAGGGCCAGAACCGCGATACGGCGTGGTTTTCCATGATCGACGGCGAATGGCCGCTGATCGGCAAGGCCTTCGAAGCCTGGCTTGCGCCGGAGAATTTTGCGGCCGACGGCGCGCAGAAGCGCAAGCTTGAGGATATCCGTGCGGAGTTTGCCGATGCCATTGCCTGAAAATCCGGCGCCTGAAAACCCGGCGCCTGAAAAGCCGAGCCCCGGCAAGAAGGACTGGTCTCCGGCCATCGCAGCCGCCCTCATCATCGTCGGTTTCGGGCTGGTCTTCTTTGTGATGCCGAAGATCATGCTGTGGCTGGGCGATTATTCGCCCTGGCTCGCCGCTGCCTTCGGCACGGTGGCAGTGCTGTGTTTCTTCCTGCTGTTCTGGCTGCGTGCGCGTTACCAGCGTCGCCGTGACGGTTAGAGCTTAAGCGACGCGCCGAGCAGCAACAGTCCCATGATGAGCACGAACAGCGCACCGGCGATCTCGATCGCATGGCTAATGCCGGCTGCCCTGCGGCTGCCGGGGCCAGCGAAACGGACGGCGAGGCCTTTTGCCGAGACGGCCATGATGGCGAGCAGCGATACCGTTATGGCGGTGCCGAGCGACATGGCGAGGACGGAGAGCACACCGCCGAGATAAAGCCCGTTCAGAAGCGCGAAGCTCATGACGATGATCGCGCCCGAGCAGGGCCTGAGCCCCACCGCGATGATGGCGGACCATGCCTCTTGCAGGCTGAAGTTCTTGCCCTTGAGCAGCATCGGATCCGGCGCATGGGATTTACCGCAGGCGGCGCAGAGATCGCCCGTGCCGTCATGGTCGTGATCGGCAAAAACCGGCTTGCCCTGGAACCGGAGGCCCGTGCCCATGCCGGTGGTTCTGCCGGCCGCGGTTTCACCTGCCGGCGCGAAAACCGCGACCGGCTCGCGCCGGATGCGCAGCGACCAGAGTTTTCGCACCAGCAGCCAGGCGCCGAACAGCGCCACCATGGCGAAGCTGGCGATCTCCATCGCCTGCGTCGCCTTCGTCATGGTGATGGAAGTGCCGCGCAGCACGAGCCAGGCCGCGCCGACGAGGCCGATGGCCATCAAACCCTGAATGAGCGCCGAGACGAAAGAAATGAGAATGCCGCGTTTCAGCTGCGTCTCATTGGCGATCATATAGGACGAAATGACCGCCTTGCCGTGGCCGGGGCCGGCGGCGTGGAAAACGCCATAAGCAAAGGAGAGGCCGATCAGCGAGCTGAGCGCCCAGCCATCCTCGCGCATGGCCTTCAACGCGCCGGTCAGCGCACGATAGAACATCTGCTGGTGCACGTTGATCCATTGCATCAGTGGCGCGAAGGGGCCGCCGACGGAAAAGGAAGGTTCGGCCGAGCCGATGCCGAGCGGCGACTGCGCATGGGCCGCACCGGCCACGGCAATGAGGCCGATGGCGACGGCGAAGAGGCCGGCCCTGCGGCTCAGCATGAGACCTCCAGCCGGGTGGCGAAGAGCTTGGTCATGTCGGTGCCGGTCGGATCGTTGAAGAAGGCGTCGGTGAGCGTGCTCTGGTTCTGCGAGATCACCTCGTCGGGATCGGGACGGACGACATGATGCTTGCAGGCATTCAGATCCTTGCCCTGCGTGGCGATATCGCCATCCTTGGCGAAATCGATCGCCGTATACATGGTCGGATCCCAGGCGCCGAAGCTGAGCTTGCCCTTGACGGCGAGAGGCTTGGTCGGTTTCACGGAGAAGAACATCAGGATCTGCTGATCCTTGTAGTCCACGTGAATGGCCTCGGGCTTCGAAAACTCCACCGGTTTTCCATTGGCGGTGATGAAGGTGTAGTAGGAATATTCGGCGAGCGATTCCAGCACGGTATTGCCGATTTCCGCCAGCTCGTCCTTGTCGAGCTTCAGATCGCTGTTCTTGTCGTAATCCATCACCACGCTTGCCGAGAACATCTCGTCGAAACGCCAGATGTTGCGCACTTCCTGAACGGTGCCGTTCGGCCCCTCGACGATTTCCATGCGGGCTTCGGCAAAGATATGCGGATGCGCCGCCGCGGCGACGGGAACGCAGGCAAGGCCGGCCGCGAGGAGCAAAAAGCGTCTGTTCATTATCCGGTCTGTCCTGCCTTCGAATCTGGAAGGCCTGACTCTAGCAGAAATTGGGACCGAATTTCGACCTGATGCGTCCGATCCTTCGCGCGGGCCGATACTAAATTTCAGAAGGTGCCGCTGAAACGCGAGGTGATGCTGGAGCCGCTATAGGCAAGATCGGTATCGCGCTCGCCATGCAGCAGGCGGTTGAACTCCACCTCCAGCTTGCTGTTCTTGCCGGTATCGAAGGAGAGCGTCGCGACCAGCCGGCGCTCGCTGGTATCGTAATTATAATAGATCCAGTCCTTGTGGACCCGGTGCAGCGCAAGATCGAGCCCCACCTTTTCGGTGAGCCTGCTTTTGATGACGAATTGAAAGCGGCGATGGAATTCGGCAATCGGGTCATCCGGGTCGAAAAGCGCATAGTCCTGCGAAAAGCCCGCGCCGAAGGCGATGCGATCGGTGGCCTTCACCTCGGCCTCGGCCCGCAGATAGGGGCGGGTGCGCTTTACCTTGTCGCTGATTTCATCGCCGGAAATGGATGTGAAGCCCGCTTCGGCCAGAACCGCGAAACGGTCGGAGAACCTGTAACCATAGGCCAGAGAACCTCGCAGCGTGTTGGCCGGGAAGCGTTCATATTTTTCCTGCTGCCCCTCAGGCACGGCGATACGGTCGTAAGCAAGGGTCAACCCGGCCTCGCCGCCGCCGAGTGATCGTGCATGTTCGGCCTTCAGCGATAAAAGCGCCTCGTTCGCTTCCAGTCGGGTGGGCAGGAAATAAGCCGGGCGGAACCGCGCCTTGCCTTTCATCAGGCTGGCCAGGCTTGCCGTCAGTGTGTTCTTGCCGCCAAGGGCGAGGATGCCGAGCTGGGAGGAGGCCTCCAGCTTGTGATCCAGCTGCCGGTAACCAATGTCTTCTTCCGGCAGGTGCAGGAATATATCGCCGGCATCGCTGCGGGTGCCGCGCAGCTCAAGGGCCCATTCCAGCTTTTCGGAAAATCGCTTGGTCAAGCCCAGCGCCGCGATGGTGTTATGTTCATTGGCGAAACGATAACGGGGCAGGCGAACCTCTTCCTGCTCGAGCGAATAACGCAGCTCCGCCCCCTCCAGCGCGATCTTGCCATTGAGCCCGAAGCCGGCGCGCAGCGAAATCGCGCTCAGCCGGTTGGTATCGGCGAAATAATTGCTGTCATAAGCAATGCCGGATTTATAGGTGACATTGTGCTCATCGGCCTTTTCCCCCGCCCACGCGCCGCAGGCGCAGGCAAGCCCGAGAACAAGCGCGATATATCCCCCCACCCGCATTCGCATCTCCGGTCTCTAATTAAGCAATATCTTATATTTGGATGGTTAATAAAGTTTCCCGCACCGCTTTACTGTTGCGGCACAGGTGCCGGCAGGCATTGTTTGAACAAGGGGCGGAAACGCGAAGGTGCGATATGTAAAATTTGATTAAAATCATAAGTATTAGTGTTAATCGTTTATTGTAATATTAGCCTTTGCTTGAATTAGAATCCTCTAAATATACAGTTCGGTTACGCCAGATGGCGTGATCAAACAAAAGAGGAGAGAGAAATGATTGCAAAGTTCGCTTGTGTAGCCGCTATTCTTACTGTCGCTTCCGTTGGTCAGGCCAATGCGGGCGGTCTTCTGGGAGGCATCCTGTCCGGCAACAGCAACAAGGGCGGCGCCCTTGTCGTCGTCTCGCCCAGCATCGATCTCGGTGTCAGCGGCATCCTGTCCAATAACGGGATTCTGAACGGCAACAAGACCGGCATCCTGAACGGTGTGCTGAACGGCAACAAGACGTCCGTCGATGTCATCGACAACAAGAATGACGGCGGCAAAAAGCGCCGGCACTAACCGAAACGTGGAACGGGATGGCGAAACCATCGGGCTTTTCTCCATCCCGCTCCAACGCAACAGCTCGAAAATCTTCAGGGATTTTCGACGCAGACGATGCGCGCAGCGCATAAGCCGGCAATGATCCTCGAGTTGCGTGTGTTTGACGCATGGCGTTTCCGGCAAGAACAAACGGCGCATCGCATGACTGGAAGAGGGCCTCGCGGCCCTCTTTTTTTGTCCGCGTCGCCGATGTGAACGACGCGCACAGAAGTGCGGGATGGCCACTACTCGTGGTGGTTTTTGTGATGTGGTGGTAGCCGTTTTTACATCGCGACGGCCGACTTGTGAATATCTGCGCTAATTCTAATTTATATTTGGTAAATATTGCAGATATTAATCGAAATACGTTTCATGACGGCTATTTTATCTGCGCTATTTACGCGATTTTAACCACGATGTTCTTCAATCTACGGGTGCGTTAACCCCGTCACGACGCTGCGCTTCCGGTCGCGAAATACTCGCAGCCCGCAGGTGACGGGATGTTATTTTCAAGGAGCTATCGCATGTTGAAACAATCACTTCTCGCGCTCGGCCTGCTCGGTGTTTTCTCCGGTGTGGCCGCTGCCGCCGATGCCGTCAGCGACATTCCGTCCGCGCCGGTCGTCAACGACGTTGCGCCTGCCTTTTCCTGGGATGGTGTTTATGTCGGTGCGTCTGCGGGTTACGGCTGGAACCGGGTTAAGTCGACGACTTTTGGCGTCACCACGAAGCATGAATTTGACGGCGGCCGTTTTTCCGGTTTCGCGGGCTATAATTTCGAAGTTGCCCCTTCCGTCATTCTTGGCGTCGAGGGCGATCTCGGTTACGCCTGGGGCGACAAGACCATTGTCACCAGCGAGGTTTCTGCAGGCCTGAATGGTTCTGCACGCCTGCGCGCCGGTTACGCGGTCGACCGCGCGCTGATCTATACCGCCGCCGGCTACACCGCGACGGACAGCGAAGTCAAAGCGCCGTTCGGCGAGGACAGCAAGGTCCTGCACGGCTGGACGGTCGGTGCGGGTATCGATTATGCCTTCACCAACAACCTGTTTGGACGCGTCGAATATCGTTACAACGACTTCGGCAAGGCAACCTACCGTACCGGTCCGATCACCTCGACCGGCGATGTCAGCGAACACGTCGTCAAGGTTGGCCTCGGCGTGAAGTTCTGACGGTTATTCCGTTTTCGACAGGGGGCGGCGCAACGTTGCGACGCCCCACGCGCTCGATGCGGCGATCCTGGCATCAATCCAGCGAACGTTCCGCCGAAGATGAAAACGCGCATTGCTTTTCAGGCAGGCTTGAACAGCAGGCCGTTTTGGTGTGATGGTGGTCGCCGTCATCCCGTCTCGCCTCCCAGCCTTCAGTCGATTCCCATGCTACAGAAAAGCACTTTGCCGGGCGCTTTCGATCGTCAGGCCTATTTGATCGCTCTGCTGGTTTTTATTGCCGGCAGCACCAATGCGGCTGTTGTGCCGTTTATCGGTTTTTACATCATCCAGGTGCTCGGCCATCCGCCGGCGACCGTCGGTTTTTACAGCGTGGCGGCGGCGCTGGCTTCGATTGTCGCCAGCCGTGTTTATGGCGAGCGTGTCGATGCCGGGGTGCGGGTGAGGCCGTTGTTGATGCTTTCCGTGTGCGGCGCTTTTGTCGCGGCGGCTGCGGCGAGTTTCGGGCATCTGGCGCTGCTGGTGGCGATAACGGCGACCGGCATGGGGCTTTCCAATGCCGCCAGCACGCTCATTTTCAGTTACGGCCGGTATCATGGCCGGGTGAAGGCGCTCGATACGGCCGCCTATAATGCCTTCCTGCGGACGATGGTGTCGCTGGCGTGGATGCTGCTGCCTGCCGCCGCCTATCTGATCTTCGATCTTGCCGGCGCGAAGGCCGTGTTCATGAATGCCATGCTGATGGCGGTCATCTGGGGCGGGCTTGCCCTTGCGGTCGTGCCGCGCGACCAGACCAGCCCGATGGAGCGGCGACAGGCGGGTGACGACGATACAGGGCGCAACCTGCCGCTGCTTCTGGCGGCGGCCGCCAGCTTCTGCATGTCTTTTGCCCATGCTCTCTGCGCCTCGGCCCTGCCGGTGTTTCTGGTGCGGGAGGTCGGCCTGCCGGATTACGTGCCGGGCCTGTCGCTCAGCGTCAAATGCGCCATGGAGGTTCTGTTCATCCTGCTTGCACCGCGAATGATGCGCCGCTTCAGCGCCCGCCTGCTTCTGGGCGTTTCGGCGGTGATGGCCATCGTCGCCTTCAACGTCATCGCCTCGGTCACCACATTGCCGGCCATGATCGCGGGTGCGGCGCTGGAGGGCGCCTATTACGGCCTTTGCGCCGGCACTTGCCTTACCTTCGTGCAGGGCTTTGCGCGCGGCCGCACGGCCCGGGCGACGGCGCTCTACATGAACTCCATTTTCCTCGCCGCGCTTTTTGCGGTGCCGCTGATGGGGTTCGTATCGCAATATGCGAGTTTCGGCGTCTCGATCCGGCTCGCTTCGGTTGGCGCGGGCGCGGCCTTGCTGCTCCTGTTTCTGACGCGGCGGCAGGTGGGGGAGTAGGGCGTTCCGGCTGAGGTCGCCGGCGCTCTTGTGCAAAGGATTGTCCGGCCGCGATATCTTGGACAACCCTCATTACTGTGACAAGCACAAGAATAAGGGAAGTGAGATTGGCCACGGTGCAACGTGGGGCTCAGAAGAGGAAAAGCGTTATGTCCGAGAACAATGTCAACGCACTTTCGGTCGAGTTCGATCGCTCGAATATGTTTGAGCCGCTTTTGCAGGCTGACCCATCCTTTCGTGAAAAGTGGGAGGCATTCCAGGAGGAATACCGATCTGAGGACGAGTTGCCACTTTATTTGGCACTGTCAGAGCTTGCACGTCATCTAATTCGGGATTTGGAGACGGGTAACACGCATCGATTTGACGCGGTCTTTGATGTTGTCGAACGCTGGCACATCAAGGGCGACCCATATGTTAAAGAGGCGGCTACAATAGGTCTCCTCGAAGATTTACAGAATGGACATTTGCATCGTAAAACTCGCTCTGACGATTTTCGTCCATGGCTGCAGCCGGAAACTCTCGGATGGTGGAATAAGGTCCATGAATTCTGGGCTACAGGAAAGCTGATAATTTGAGGCCTTGGGATCAGGTCATTATGAGTCCGCGCCCTAGCTCGCCACGTGACCGAGCAGCCCTCAAGCCGAAATATCGATGATCCCGCAATCCCCCGCTTCCGAAGCAAAGGCGAGCAGCTTGCCGGTGGCGCTCCAGTCCATGCCGGTGATGGCGCCCTTGCCGGGGCGGCGCAGCAGGGCTTCCTTGCCATCGGCAAGGCGCACGCCGAGGATCATGCCGTCGATGAAGCCGATGGCGAGCACATCTTCCACCGGATGGAAGGCGACATTGGTGACCATGATGTTGGCGCGGCTGCCGAGTTCTTCCGGGGCCTTGCCCATCGGGCCGTCCTTGCCGGCAAACGGCCAGACGATGGCGGCCGGCGCGCCGGAAGAGGCGAGCCATTTGCCCTTTGCCGACCAGGAGACGGATTTGACCTTGGCGGGATAACCCGTCATGCGCATGTGGCGGGCTTCCATGCCGCCCTTGGTGGCCTCCATCTTCCAGCCGTGCAAGGCGTTTTCCTGCATGGTGGTGACGAGGAACTTGCCGTCGGGCGAGAAGGTGACGCCGGTATGCGCACCCTTCCATTCCAGATCGACGGGATCGCCGGCGGTCGCCACCCAGTGCAGCGTCACACCGTTATAACGGGCCACCGCAATGCGCAGGCCCTTGGGCGCGAAGGCGATGGCCTCCACCGTGCGCTCTTCCTTGAATTCCTTGACCGTGCCGTCCGACAGCCGCACGAAGCTGGACTTGCCGACGCCATAAGCGACAGCCTTCTGCGGCCCGCCGGCAACGACGCCCACCCATTTGCGCGGCACATTGGCGATTTCGCCGATGCTGCCGTCATGGCCGATGCGCAGCACACGGCCGTCTTCGCCGCCGGAAAGCAGCGTGGCGCTATAGGGATCGCGCACGCAGGTCAGAAGTCCGTCATGCGCCTCAGTCACCTTCTCGCCGCCATCCAGCCGGTGAATGGTGCCGGCGGCGGTGGCAAACAGGGGAATGTCGCCGAGAAAATGGGTCGAGACCACGTGGCCTTCGATATCAAGCGGGGCAACAGTCGGCATGGGGCATCGGTCTTTCGTATCTGTGTCGGATGGGCGGGGGTGTCATTCCCGCTGGCTGGCATGGTTCTAGAGCATTTCCGGCAAAAGCGGAACCGCTTTACATCCCTTCAACCTCATTCCTGTGCTTGTCACAGGAATCCAGCCGACGCGCGTCTGCGCGGCGAGAAAAGTTCCTTCAGCCCAAGGACTTGGGCTGGCTGGATCTCTGTGACAAGCACAGAGATGAGGGAAGGAAACGTGACACCCCGGCTCAGGGCCGGGGTGAAAGAGGGAGAGCGATCAGGCCGTCGCGAGGCAGGCGTTGAAGCTCTTTTCCAGCTTCTCACGATCCAGTTCGCGGCCGATGAAGACGAGGCGGCTTTCGCGTTTTTCGTCTTCCTTCCACGGGCGCTGGTGGTCACCCTCGATGATCATGTGCACGCCCTGCACCACGTAACGTTCCGCATCGCCCTTGAAGGCGATGATGCCCTTGAGGCGCAGGATGTTCGGGCCGTCGGTCTGGGTGACCTTCTGGATCCACGGGAAGAACCGCTCGGGGTTCATCTCGCCGCCGCGCAGCGAGACCGACTGCACCGTCACGTCATGGATCGGCGAAACCGCGCCATGGTGGTGGTGATCGTGGCCATGGTCGTGATCGTGGTGATGATGCCCGTGATCGTGATCATGGTCGTGATGATGGTGGTCATGATCGTGGTGGTGATGGTCGCAATCGGGGCCGCAGACGTGGTCGTCATGGCCGTGCTCGAGGAAATGCGGATCGTTTTCCAGCGCGCGCTCCAGATTGAAGGCGCCCTGATCGAGAACCCGGGCGAGATCGACGCCGGACCGCGTGGTCTTGTAGATGCGGGCGGAAGGATTGATGGCGCGCACGATGTCCTCGATGCGGGCGACTTCTTCCGGCGAAACGAGATCGGTCTTGTTGACGACGACGACATCGGCAAAGGCGATCTGGTCTTCGGCTTCGCGGCTGTCCTTCAGGCGCAGCGGCAGGTGCTTGGCGTCAACCAGGGCGACGACGGCGTCAAGCTCGGTCTTGGCGCGCACGTCGTCATCCATGAAGAAGGTCTGGGCGACGGGAACCGGATCGGCAAGACCGGTTGTCTCGACGATGATGCCGTCGAAACGGCCGGGGCGGCGCATCAGGCCTTCCACGACGCGGATGAGGTCGCCGCGCACCGTGCAGCACACGCAGCCATTGTTCATTTCGTAGATTTCTTCATCGGACTCGACGATCAGATCGTTGTCGATGCCGATCTCGCCGAATTCATTGACGATGACAGCGTATTTCTTGCCGTGGTTCTCGGAGAGAATGCGGTTGAGAAGCGTCGTTTTGCCGGCGCCGAGATATCCCGTCAGGACGGTGACTGGAATGGGCTTGGCTATAGCTGTTTCGGTCATGGAAAACCCCGCGTGGAGAGAGGCCGTCAGGCCTCAGGAAGATGTGTCGTCGTCCATATAGGCGCGACGTCCTGGCAGTTCAAAGAGATTTTGGCCGAATTCGGCCATGGCACTCAAATTTTGTTATGAAATAACGTTATGTCAAAAGCGTGGATATCTTCAAGCAGTTCGACAAGGCCTTTTACGGCGTGGGAAATCAGCCTTTCGCCCTTTTCCGCTGTTGCGGCGGCGGCGTTTCCGGCAACGCCATCGGGGTTCAGATCGCTCATCAGCCAGCCGAAGGCATGCGGGCCATAGGCGCGCAGGTGTTTGAAGCGGCTGGCGAAATCGCTCTGGCGGGAGGGGAAGTCGGCGGCCTTCTGCATCGCCACCCGCTCGGGATGAAGCGCCAGCATGACCGATGTTTCGATATCGCCGCCATGGATGTCGACCGCCTTGGCTTCCGGCTTCACGATATCGGCCGGTACGCCGAAACGGGTCCAGCTTGTGGCGACCGCCAGCATGCCGAAACGGGCGCGGGCCTCGGTGGCGACGATGGTCATCAGCGGTGAATTGCCGCCATGGGCGTTCAGCATCACGAATTTGCGCACGCCCTTTTTATATTCCGCCTCGGCGATGCCGAGCCAGCGCTCGATGGCCTCATCGTAACGCAGCGTTTTCGTGCCCGGCACATTCATGTGTTCGATGGAATAGCCGACCGGTTCCACCGGCAGGAAGGAGACGGGCAGGTAAGAGGGCAGGGCGGCGGCGAGACGGGCGGCGATGCCTTCGGCAATCAGCGTATCGGTCTCGAACGGCAGGTGCGGCCCATGCTGTTCATGCGCGCCGAGCGGCAGCACGGAAATTGCAGCTGTTGCGCGAAGATGCGGGTCTGTTACGTTTTCGTCGTGATAATGCGTGTATGAGTTTGGCATATGGCAGTCCGCGCGTGCATTCGTTAAGGATTTCCAGCAACATATATCGGTTCCGCCACAGGGTAAAAGGCACTCGCATATGAGCAAGGACAAAACCGGGCATAAGGACAAAAGCGCCAAGAAGGAAAAGGGCGGCAAGAAGGTAAAGGACGCCAAAAAACGGGATGAGAATTTCAACCCCGAGGAACTGGCGCAATCCATCACCCAGGCGGCCCGTTCCATGCGCACGGCGCTGAGCCACAGCCTTGCCGAAAGCGGGCTTTATGCGGGCCAAGACGGCGTTATTCTGGCGCTAGCGCAGGAAGGCAGCCTGACGCCGGGGCAGATCGCCCAGAAACTCGGCGTCAAGGCGCCCACCATGACGCGCACCATCGGCCGCATGGAAGCCCAGGGCTTCGTGGAACGCAGCGGCGACGACGAGGATGGCCGCGTGACGCTGGTGAAGCTGACGGAAGCGGGTCTGAAAAGCGTCGAACACATCAATGTTTCCATCGCCAATTGCGGCGCAAGAGCCGTCGAGGGGCTTTCGGCCAAGGATGTGCGCAACATCGTTAAACTCTTGAAGGCGATAGACGCCAATCTTCAATAATTTTTGCTGAAATTTTTAAAAGAACCATCTGTTTTGTGGGTATTCCTTAAACGGGTTGCGGATTTTGTTTAAATTGTTTAATTGCAATTTAAACGGAGCCATCCGTCACTAACACGCGTTTGGGGAGGAATGCCGTGGCCCAAAAGGTCAAACTGTCCACGATTGCCGAAAGCCTCGGTCTTTCGACCGCCACCATTTCTCTTGCATTGCGCGACAGCCCGCTGGTCGCTGCCGATACGCGGGACAAGATCAAGGAACAGGCGCGGGCACTGGGTTATATCTATAACCGCCGCGCCGCCAGCCTGCGCACCTCGCGTTCCGGCATCGTCGGCGTGGTATTCCACGATGTGATGAACCCGTTTTACGGGGAAATTCTGAAAGCCATCGAAAGTGAGCTGGACCGCAGCCGCCAGACCTTCATTCTTTCCAACCATTACGATTCGGTAGAAAAACAGCGCACCTTCATCGAAACGCTGCTGCAACTCGGTTCCGACGGCATCATCATGTCGCCGGCCATCGGTACGCCGATCGAGGACATGACGCTGGCCGAGGAAAACGGCATGCCCGCCATTCTGGTGGCCCGTTCGATGGATGGCGTCGACATGCCGACCTATCGCGGCGACGACAGCTATGGCATTTCGCTCGCCACCAACCACCTGATCAGCCTCGGCCACCGCACCATCGCCATGGTTGGCGGCACCGACCAGACCTCGACGGGCCGTGACCGTTACCAGGGTTATGTCAATGCGCTGCGCAAGGCCGGCATCGAGGTCGATCCGAACCTGCGCATTCCCGGCCCGCGCTCCAAGCAGGGCGGTTTCGAGGCGGCAGTGCATTTCCTCTCGCTGCCGCAGAAGCCGACGGCGGCCGTCTGCTGGAACGATCTCGTCGCCATCGGTCTCATGAACGGCATTTCCCGTGCTGGTCTCGTGCCGGGCGTCGATATTTCCGTCACCGGCTATGACGATCTGGAAGAGGCGGCGATTGCCACGCCGGCGCTGACCACCGTTTCCAACGGCCAGGCCGAGGTCGGGCGCTTGGCGGCCCGCGCGCTGCTGGACAGGCTGGCGGGCAGCCACGAGCCTGACGGCATTCACCTCATCAAGCCGGAAATGCGCATCCGGCAATCGACCGGGCCGGTGCGGCCGCGGGTGTGAGCCTGACCTGATGCGCAGAAGCGGTCTTGGCGTCGCACCTCCCCGTCATTCACGCTTTGACCCGAAAGCCAGCCGAGGTGCGTCCGCGCGGCGGGAAAGGAATCTTTTTTAGGAAGATGGTCCCGCCACCTGCGCCGACGTCATCCTCGGGCTTGTCCCGAGGATCTGCAACGTCTTGATTTTGTCGACGTGATTAGATCCTTGGGACAAGCCCAAGGATGACGTCGCGAGAAACCATATCCTTCGCGCTTGACCTCCGTTCAGGCGCAACCTCTCTAGAGATTTATACCGAATACCCGCGGATCAGGTCGGCATGACGGACGTGCATGTGTCGCAAAAAATCGGCATGAAACTTCCGTCTGCCCCCATAGCATCCCCTTATTGCCCTTTTCACGGCCGCCGTTGTTTGAAAAGATCGCCGCCCAGAGGAGCGGGATGGCGAAAGGTTCGCTTGAAGCCCGCTCCGGCTATCGGAATGTTATCAGGAGGAATACCCGCTCATGTCTGACAAAAAGGCCGTCGTTCTCGTTCCCGGCAAGATAAACCCGCGCGTTCTCGAACGCCTCGAAGGCAAGGTCGAGATCGTGGCCGTGCCTGCCGGCGCCGAGCCGGTTCTGCCTGATGGAGCGGCCGAGCGCGTCAATGCCATCGCTGTTTCCGGCGTCGTCAACGCCAAATGGATCGATGCGCTGCCGAAACTCGAGATCATCGCCAATTTCGGCGTGGGTTATGACGGCGTCGACGCCAGACATGCCGCCACGCGCAACATCGTGGTGACGAATACGCCTGACGTGCTGAACGACGAAGTGGCCGATACGACGATTGCGCTTTTGATCAACACGGTGCGCCGGCTCTATCAGGCCGAGACCTGGTTGCGCGACGGCAAATGGGTTGGCGAAGGTCCGTTCGCGCTGTCGCCGTTTTCGCTGCGCGGCCGCAAGGTGGGTCTCTTTGGCATGGGCCGCATCGGGCAGGAAATCGCCAAGCGGCTGGAGCCTTTCAAGGTGGAGATCGGATACCACACCCGCAGCAAGCGGGATGGCCTCTCCTACACCTATTACGGCTCGCTGAAGGAGATGGCGGAAGCCGTCGATATATTGATCTGCATCGTGCCCGGCACGCCGGAAACACATAAGGCGATCAACGCCGAAATCCTGACGGCGCTTGGGCCTGAGGGCGTGTTCATCAATGTCGGGCGTGGTTCCAGCGTCGATGAGGATGCGCTTTTGCAGGCGCTCAAGAGCGGTGTTGTGGGGGCTGCCGGCCTCGATGTGTTCTATGCCGAGCCGAAGGTGCCGGAAGCCTTCCTGTCGCTGCCGAATGTCTCCCTGCTGCCGCATGTCGCCTCCGCCTCGGTTCCGACGCGCAACGCCATGGCCGATCTGGTGGCTGACAATATTCTCGGCTGGTTCAAGGACGGCAAGGTGCTGACGCCGGTGCCGGAAACGCCGGTCAAGGGATGAGGCTTTGGGGAAGGGGCGAGGGCTGCGAAGAGCAGCCTTCGACGTGTAGACTAGGGCGAAGGCTCTACCCTCTCTTTCGTCATCCTCGGGCTTGACCCGAGGATCCACAACCCAGCCCAACCATGGATCCTCGGGTCAAGCCCGAGGATGACGTCGCGGGGGCGGCAAAGTTCCAGGGTTGTCCCGGAGATGGCCCCAAGTGAGCGGTAAAGTACCCCCAACCCCTCGGTAGATGACATCGAGTGGGGAGGCCTTGCCGCCACACCACAAATGCTTTCACTTATTCCGCAATCTCCGCGCTTCCCACCCAGCGCCCTTCGGCAAACGACCGGGCCATGGCGTGGATGCTGCGCTCGATCTTCAGCCCTTCCTCGAAATCGATGATATGGGCCTTTTTCCCCTCGATTGCCGCGATCAGTTCCCGGCATTCGATCACCTTCAGATCGTTGAAGCCGAGGCCGTGGCCGGGGGCGGGGATGAAGCGGTCGTAGGGCTTGTGGTGCGGCGCGGTGAGGATGGTTCTGAAACCCTGCTCCTCCGGGCGTCCATCCGTGGTGTAAAGCTGGAACTCGTTCATCCGTTCCTGATCGAACAGGATCGAGCCGGTGGAGCCATAAATCTGGATGGCGATGCGGCCCTTGCGGCCCCAGGCGGAGCGGTTGGCGATGAGCACGGCGGAAATGCCGCCTTCGAGTTTCAGCAGCACGCTGGCGAGGTCATGCGTCTCGACGGCGCGGTCGCCACCGCTGGCAAGCGGGCGGGTTTCGTAAGGCTTCACCATGTCGGTGATGGCGCTTTCGGCATGACCGAAAAGGGCGAAGAGCAGCGACAGCGGGTGCACGGCAAAATCATCCAGCGCGCCGTAACCGGAGGAGGCTTCGCTCTTCCAGTAGAAGGGCTGGGTGGCATCGGCCATGAAGTCCTCGTCCATTTCGGCGCGGACGTGATAGACGTTGCCAATCGCGCCTTCGTCGATCAGGCGGCGGATGTGGCGGATGACGGGGTTCTGGATGTAGTTGTAGCCCATCGCCGCGGCCTTGCCGGATCGGCGGGCGGCATCGCGCATCTTCACCGCGTCAGCAAAGGCGGGCGCCATCGGCTTTTCGCACCAGACATGCTTGCCGGCCTCAAGGGCGGCAATCGCCATTTCTGGATGGAAGGCGTTGGGCGTGGTGACCGAGATCACATCGATCTCGGGGTCGGAAAGCAGGTCGCGCCAGTTGCCTGTCGAGCGGGCAAAGCCGAATTCGGCGGCTTTCTTCGCGGCAAGCTCGGGATTGACTTCCGCGAGCGTCACAAGGCGGGGGCGTTCCACATCGCCGAAGACGCTGGTGACATTGTTCCACGCCAGCGCGTGGCATTTGCCCATGTAACCGGTGCCGATAAGGCCCACGCCAAGAGCGGCCATGGTATTCTCCTCCCGAGAGTTTAGATTCAAATGGCTTGCGTTTTCCTCTCCTCATTCCTGTGCTTGTCACAGGAATCCAGCCGACACGCGTCTGCGTGGCGGGAAGAGTCCTTTCAGCCCAAAGACTTGGGCTGGCTGGATCCCTGTGACAAGCACAGGGATGAGGCGTGCGCTGTGTACGTTGGCGGCTTAAGGATTATCCCGCTTGAAAATCCAGTCGTGATCCGGGTGGTTCTTGAAGCGCCATTTGCGCATCGGCCCCGCCATCACGTTCAGATAATACATCTCATAACCATAGGGCGCGCCGCAGGGGTGGTGGCCCTTGGGCACCAGCACGACATCGCCGTCCGACACCGCCATGGTCTCATCCAGCGAACCGTCCTCGGTGAAGACGCGCTGGAAACCGAAACCCTGCGCCGGGTTGAGGCGATGATAATAGGTCTCCTCCAGATAGGTCATATTGGGGTAGTTATCCTCATCATGCCGGTGCGGCGGATAGGACGACCAGTTGCCCGACGGCGTGAAGACTTCCGTTACCAGCAGGCTGTCGGCCACATCGCGCTCTTCCATGGCGATGGGGAAGATATAACGCGTATTGGCGCCCTTGCCGCGTTCGGTCAGCTGCACGCCATTGGGGCCGATCTGCTGCGCCTCGCGGCTGCCTTTTTCGCCGGGTGCGGTGCAGACGCCGACGGTGCAGTCGGTCGTGGCGGTCAGCGACCATTCGGAGCCGGCGGGCACGTAGACGCAATGCGGCGGCTTGCGCTCGAACACATTCATGCGGTCGCCGAGTTCACCGAAATCCTTCCCGCCTGCGGAAATTGTCGCCTTGCCTTCGACCAGCACGAGGATGACTTCCGTATCGCCGGTGTTTTCTGCCGCCGTCTCGCCCGGCTTCAGGCGGTAAAGGCCGAAACCGACATAACCCCAATCCGCGCTTTGGGGCGTGATGTCGTGCACCTTGCCGCTGGTCGCGACCGGCTTGCGCAGAAGTGAGGTCATGGTGGTGTTCCTTTTTGGTCAGTCGTTCGTCGGTTCTTGCCGTCTCGTCACCCCGGCCTTGAGCCGGGGTCCAGCCGACGCGCGTCCGCGCGGCGGGGACAACTCTTTTCAGCCCAAGGACTTGGGCTGGCTGGATACCGGCTCAAGGCCGGTATGACGGGCGGGGTGTGCCGCCCGCTGTCGGTTCAGCTCAAGCAGCCTGAGCCTTGTCCAGCCCTGCTTCGCGCGCAAAAGCCTTCAGCGATTTCAGCCCGAGGCTCTGATATTCGAACGGGTTGCGGACATCCGGGTCCTGTTCGGCCTCGATCACCAGCCAGCCGCTGTAACCATGCTCGGCCGCGACCTTCAGCACCGGCGGGAAGTTCACGCCGCCTTCGCTGTCGCCCGGCACGGTGAACACGCCGCGGCGAACGCCTTCGAGGAAGGAGAGCCGCTCACCCCGAACCTGATCGGCAATGGCAGGGCGCACATTCTTGGCATGGATATGGCCGACACGACCCATGTATTTCTGCGCGACGCGCACGGGATCGCCGCCGCCGAACAGGCAATGGCCGGTATCGAGCAGCAGATGGGTCTTCGGACCGGTATGCTTCATCAGAAGGTCGATTTCCTCTTCGCTCTCGACCACCGTTCCCATGTGGTGGTGATAAACGAGGGTGATACCCTGTTCTGCGGCAAAGGCGGCCAGCGCCTCGACGCCCGCGCCGAATTTGGCCCAGTCCTCGGCCGCAAGGCGCGGACGGTCGACCAGCGCCTTGTTGTCATCGCCGTGGATGGCATTGGAGGTCTCGCAGACGATGATGACCTTCGAGCCCATGGCTTTCAGCAGGTCAAGCGCCGGCTGCATCGCCTTCTTTTCGGATTCGATGTCGTCGGTCAGAAGGTTCAGCGAATGCCAGCCGGAGACGAAGGAGAGGCCGCGCGGCGAAAGCACGCTCTTCAAGCCTTCCGGCTCAGTCGGGAACTTGTGGCCCTTCTCGATGCCGTCGAAACCGATCTTGGCGGTTTCATCGAGGCATTGTTCGAGGCTGATATGCGCGCCCAGCGTGCGGTCGTCGTCGTTGGACCAGGCAATCGGGTTGGTTCCGTAACGGATCATCTTACTGTCTTTCCTTGACATGGTTTTCATAACGGGCGCGGGCCGGGCCGATTTCGGCGCGGTCGGAAACTTCAGGCACCGCGACATCCCACCAGTGACCGCCGGCCTGCGGGGTCGGATATGGGTCGGTATCAATGACGATGACGGTGGTGCGGCTGGATGCGCGGGCTGCGGCAAGCGCCTCTTCCAGCTCGCTTATGGTGGAAACCTTGCGCGCATCCGCCCCCATCGAGCCCGCATGGGCCACGAAATCGATGGCGATCGGGTTGACGTTGGTGTGGGCGTAGAGATTGTTGAACTCCGCGCCGCCGGTTTCCATCTGCAGCCGGTTGATGCAGCCGTAACCCCTGTTGTCGGTGATGACGAGCGTGATCTTCACGCCCATGGCAACCGATGTCGCAAGCTCGGAATTCATCATCATGTAGGAGCCGTCGCCGACCATGACGATCACGTCGCGGTCCGGCTCCGCCATCTTGATGCCGAGGCCGCCCGCCACTTCATAACCCATGCAGGAGAAGCCGTATTCCATGTGATAGGAGAGCGGCAGCTTGGATTTCCACAACTGGTGAAGCTCGCCCGGCATGGTGCCTGCCGCGCACATGACGACGGTATTGTCACGCGACTGGCGCTGCACCGCGCCGATGACCTGCATGTCGGTGGGCAGGCTGTTGGCATTGTCCTCGCCCGGCGCTGCCGTATCGGCATCGGCCTTTTTAAACCATGCAGCCTTGAGACCGGCATCCGGCGCCGCAAAACGGTGGCTGCCAAGCGCTGCGGAGAGTTTCTCAAGCCCGATCTTTGCATCCGCCGTCAGGCTGATCGCATCGTGCTTGGCGCTGTCATAGGGCTGAACGTTGAGCGCCAGGATTTTGCGGTTCGGGTTCTTGAACAGTGCCCAGGAGCCGGTGGTGAAATCCTGAAAACGGGTGCCGACGCCGAAGACCAGATCGGCCTTCTCGCTGATGATGTTGGCGCTTTCCGCACCGGTGACGCCGACAGGACCGAAATTGAGATCGTGATCCCACGCCAGAGCCGATTTACCGGCCTGCGTTTCGACGACGGGAATGGAATGGGTTTCGGCAAAGCGCTTCAGCGTTTCGGTTGCGCCGGCAAAATGCACACCGCCGCCGGCAACGATGATCGGGTTCTTCGCCGCCTTCAGCGCAGCGACGGCCTCTTCGAATTCCACCACGTCGGGTTCCGGACGGCGCTGGCGCCAGACACGCTTTTCGAAGAAGCTCTCGGGGTAATCATAGGCTTCCGCCTGCACATCCTGGCAGAAGGCGAGCGTGACGGGGCCGCAATCGGCCGGGTCCGTCATGGTGCGCATGGCGCGGGGAAGTGCGGTGAGCAATTGTTCCGGCCGCATGATGCGGTCGAAATAACGGCTGACGGGGCGGAAGCAGTCATTCACCGTCATCGTGCCATCGCCGAAATCTTCGAGCTGCTGCAAGACCGGATCGGGGCCGCGATTGGCGAAGACGTCGCCGGGGATCAACAGCACCGGCAGGCGGTTGACATGGGCAAGGGCGGCCGCCGTTACCATATTGGCGGCACCGGGGCCGATGGAGGAGGTGACCGCCATGGCGCGGCGGCGGCGCAACTGCTTGGCATAGGCGATGGCCGCATGGGCCATGGATTGCTCGTTCTGGCCGCGATAGGTCGGCAGTTCGTCGCGGATACCATAAAGCGCTTCGCCGATGCCGGCGACATTGCCATGGCCGAAAATGGCCCACATGCCGGCGATATAGGTTTCGCCGTGTTCATTCATCTGCGCTGCCAGGTAACGAACCATGGCCTGCGCAGCCGTCAATCTGATTGTCTTCACGCTGCCTCTCCCTTTTTGGCGCGCGCCTCATCCCAAATGCGGCACAGGCTGGTATAGCGCTGCGCCATATCCCTGACCGCTTCCTCATCGGTCATTTTGCCACCGAGCCAGCTGCGGGCGGCATCCGCGAAAATCGTGCGGCCAACGGCGAAACCTTTGACCAGATCGAAACCGGCGGCAAGGCGGAAGCTCTCTTCCAGCTCGCTTTGCGGCGCGTCGAGACCGAGCACGACGATGCCCCGCACGTAAGGATCGTTGCGATGCACGGCGTCGCAGGCGTTTTTCCACGCAGCACGGGTCTTCATCGGCTCCAGCTTCCACCAGTCGGGATAGACCCCGATTTCGTAAAAGCGCTCGATGATGCGGGCGGCGGTCAAATCGTCAGTCGGGCCGACCTTGGAGGGAATGACCTCCAGCAGCATTTCCAGCCGGTTGCGGCGTGTCGCCTGGAACAGGCGCATGACCGTCTCTTCCTGCGTGGCGCGCATCTCATCCGTATCGTCGGGATGATAGAAACACAGAACCTTGACGACATTTTCAAGCGGCCATTCGGAAAGACCGCCAAAATCCTTGCCGAGATCGGGCTCCAGCGTCAGCGGGCGCGAGCCCGGCCATTCCACCGGTCGGCCGATCCAGAGGCCCGAGCCGCTGGCGGCAAACAGGGCGTCACGGCCAAGGCGGCCGTCGCAGAGAATGCCGTAACCCGGCCTGTCGCCGGCAACATGCTGTGCGGCCTGAAGGCAGAGTTTCTTGAAAGCGCCGATCTGCTCGTGCTTCACGCCAAGCTCGTCGGCGATGGCTTCCAGCTGCATGCGGTGGTCGAAGGCGAAGACGCGCATCGTGTCCCAGTCGCCCTTGCGGTTGGTCGACCAGTGCACCTGCTCCAGCGCCTCGTCCTTGCGCAGCGCCTTGTTGCGAATGCCGGCCTTGAAGAAATATTGCAGCTCCTCCCAGCTTGGATAGGCCGGCGTGCAGCCATGGCGGGAGACGGCGAAGGCGCCGCAGGCATTGGCGTATTTCAGCGTCGTCGGCCAGTCTTCGCCGCGCAGCCAGCCGCGAAACAGCCCGGCCATGAAGCCATCGCCCGCACCCAGAACGTTGAAGACCTCAATCGGGAAACCCTCGCCAGTTTCGCCATCATCGAGGCTGGAAGGAATTTCACCGGCGAAAACCGAAGCACCCATCGGCCCGCGTTTGCACACCAGCGTCGCATTCGAGACCTTGCGTACGGCGTTCAGCGCGGTCAGCGTATCGGTGGAGCCGCCGGCAATGTGGAATTCCTCTTCCGTGCCGACGATCAGGTCGAAGAGATGCAGGGTGGATTGCAGCTTGGCGGTGACCTTCTGCGATTCGACGAAACGGCTTTCGCCATCGCCATGGCCGGCCACACCCCAGAGATTGGGGCGGTAATCGATATCGAGTGCGGTCTTCGCGCCATTTTCGCGGGCGAGTTTCAGCGCCTTCAGCACGGCTGCTTCCGTCTTCGGGTGCGACAGATGCGTGCCGGTGGCGCAGACGCAGCCTGCCTCGGCAATGAAGGCGGGATCGATGTCGTCTTCGCTGAGCGCCATGTCGGCGCAGTTTTCGCGATAGAAGATCAGCGGGAACTGGTTTTGGTCGCGAATGCCAAGCAGCACCAGCGCGGTCAACCGCTCCGGATCGGTCTTTACGCCGCGCACGTCGACGCCTTCGCGCACCAGCTGTTCGCGGATGAAGCGGCCCATATGCTCATCGCCAACGCGGGTGATGACGGCGCTGTTGAGCCCGAGGCGGGCAGCGCCGGCTGCGATATTGGTGGGAGAGCCGCCGATATATTTGGCAAAGGAGGCCATGTCCTCCAGACGGCCGCCGACCTGCGAACCGTACAGATCGACAGACGAGCGCCCGATCGTGATGAGATCAAGTTTTTTCAAAAGGTTCCTCCTTAGCACCGCACCTCGGTACGGTCTGCCTCACATGTCTGGAGCAGCATTCAGGCGACGATCGCCCGCATCTTTCGCCATCCCGCTCCGATGAGCCTCCTCCGCTCATTTTCGTTCGTCACGAGACGGACGATTATGGAATGCCCGTTTCATGGATTTGGATCATAAATTCTATTTTTTCCGTTTTCAATAAAAATATTCAGGCTGTTTTGCGCGTTCCCACAGCCACGGCCAGCGTAATGGCCAGACAGAGCGTGGCGGAAAGCGAGCGGAATGCGCCGAAATCGATCTCGGTGACGGTCAGCAGCGTCGCACCGGATTTCCGCAGCGGATTGACGGCGGAATCGGAGAGCGCCACGACCGGAATACCGTTGGCGCGGGCGTTTTCCGCCAGCTCCAGCGTTTCTGCGGAATAGGGAGAAAAGGTGATCGCGATCAGCGCATCGTCACGGGAAATGGCGCTGATATTGCCGAGCCCGCCGACCGCACTGTGCAGAACCGCCGGCACCTTCATCTTCTCGAAGGCGTAAGCGAGATAGCTGGCAATGGGGAAAGAGCGCCGCAGACCGATGATATGCACGGTGCGCGCCTTCGCCAGTGCCGAAACCGCCTCGTCAAGCTGGCGGGTATCGACCGATTTGAGCAGCATTTCCAGCGAGGAACGGCCGGCCTCCACGAATTCGGCAAGCAGGCCGGATGCGCTTTCATCGCCCTTCTCCCGCAAATGGTCGAGTCGTGTGGCATAATCCGGCCAGCCGCCGACATAGGAATCACGGAACAGCCGCTGCATTTCCGAAAAGCCGGAAAAGCCCATGATCTGGCAAAAACGCATGAAGGCCGAGGGCTGTACGCCAGCCCCTTCCGCCATTTCGGCGACGGTCGAAACGGCGATGCGATCCTGATTGGAAGCGACATAATCGGCGCATTGCCGCAATCGTTTCGGCAAACCCTCCGCGACCTGGAGCAGCCGCTCCTCAAAAGCCTTTACGGATTCTGGCGCCTCGATTGCCGTCATTGTCTTTCCTTTGTGCAGACTGAAATCGTGTGCACTTTAACTGCAGTGGAATTTTTATTCCATTGGGTTTTTTAAGGAAGGGCAAATGAGACGACGGGGGCTTTGTGTGATCGGTAACCCTCCGTCATTCCGGCCTTGAGCCGGAA